>NZ_SLKM01000149.1:0-2582 GCF_007134575.1 Natronospira sp. | reverse complement strand
CCCCAATCATGGATTTCCCCGACCCAGCCGCCATTGCGCCCCGCAGGGCCTTGAAGTACCATTTCCGCCTCCGGAAACCCGGGTCGAATCCATGAGGCATGAGGAAGGATCACCGGGGCAGGCGCCGCATCGAATCGTGGTCAGCCCCAATGACTCCCTCGGTTCACGGGGCCGGGTGATCTTTTTTCTTGTGGTTGCCCTTGCCGTGCTGCTGGTCAGCGCCAGCGTGGCGGCACGCGGATTATGGCCGGTTCTGCCTTTCGCCGGGCTGGAGTTGCTGGTCCTGGCGATATGCCTCTACGTCGTGGAGCGGCGAACCCGCTATCGCGAGGTCATCACCCTGGAGGGAGATTCCCTTCGGGTTGAGCAGGGCCGCGGACGTCCGGAGACAGAGCAGCGGTTTCATCGAGCCTGGGTGAGGGTCGAGCTGGAGCCCGCCGCTCATCGCAACTATCCCGCCCGCCTGTTTTTGCGCGAAGGGCATCGGCAGTGCGAGATCGGGCGTTGTTTGACAGAATCGGAGCGCAGTTCGCTTGGCGAGCGGCTCAGGGGCCTGCTGGCCACCGGAAAATGAAATCTCCGTCCTCTTAAGCCGGGCGGAGCCGGTAGACCGCCACGCCTTGCTCGGGTGGTCTGCTTGATCCATCACGCAGGAGAAGTGAAAGCATGTTCAAAGCGAAGCTTTCAGGCGCCATTCGCCACACCGTCTTGCTCGGCCTGTTCTTGCTTCCCGGGTCGGCACTGGCCTTCCGTGAAGGCATTAACTTGCCCCGTGGCGTGACATCCATCAGTTCCGACATTTATGACCTGCACATGCTGATCTTCTGGATCTGCGTTGCCATCGGGGTCATCGTGTTCGGGGCGATGATCATTTCCATTTTCCTGCACCGCAAATCCCGGGGCGTGGAACCGGCCAAGTGGCACCACAATACCGCCGTTGAAGTGGTGTGGACCGCCGTGCCTTTCCTGATTCTTGTGGGCATGGCCATTCCTTCCGCGCGGGCACTCATCGATATCGAGGACTATCGCGATTACGACATGAGTATCCAGGTCACTGGTTATCAGTGGTTCTGGCATTACGAATATCGTGGCGAGGATGTGTCCTTCTACAGCCGTCTGGACGATGACAGCAATCGTGCCCGCCAGCTTCGCGCCCATCGCGAGATCGACCCCCTCGACGTGGACAACTATCTGCTGGAAGTGGATAACCGCGTGGTTGTTCCCGTGGACCAGAAAGTCCTTTTGCTGTTGACCGCCAATGATGTCATTCACGCCTGGTGGGTGCCTGAGTTGGGTGGTAAGAAAGACGCCATTCCCGGTTTCGTCAACGAACTCTGGTTCGAGATTTCCGAACCCGGTGTGTATCGCGGTCAGTGCGCTGAACTCTGTGGCCGTGACCATGGCTTCATGCCCATCGTCGTCGAGGCGGTGGAACAGGAAGAGTACGAGGCCTGGTTGGAAGAGATGCGCGATCGCAACGCCGAGAACGAAGACGCAACCCAGGTTTCCGCCATTGACGTGGCCCGGTAAAGACTGAGCCGGAGGTCGAGAGAAAAAATGAGCACTGCTACCGATACCCATCACGACGAGCATCACGGCCCGGCCAAGGGCATGCGTCGCTGGCTGTTTACCACCAATCACAAGGACATTGGCACGCTGTACCTCTGGTTCAGCCTGATCATGTTCTTCGTGGGCGGGGCCATGGCCATGGTCATCCGTGCCGAGCTGATCCAGCCCGGCATGAATCTGGTTGACCCCATGTTCTACAACCAGATGGTCACCATGCACGCGCTGATCATGATCTTCGGCGCCGTCATGCCGGCTTTCGTGGGTCTGGCCAACTGGATGATCCCCATGATGGTGGGGGCGCCGGACATGGCCCTGCCGCGCATGAACAACTGGAGCTTCTGGATCCTGCCCATCGGCTTCACGCTTCTGCTGATGACCTTCTTCGTGCCGGGCGGTGCGCCGGCCGCGGGCTGGACCATCTATCCGCCGCTCTCATTGCAGACGGGGGATGCCTTCCCGCTCCTGGTATTCGGCATTCACGTTCTGGGTATCTCCTCCATCATGGGCGCGATCAACATCATCGTGACCATCATGAACATGCGGGCCCCGGGCATGGGGCTTCTGAAGATGCCCATCTTCGTGTGGACCTGGCTGATTACCGCCTATCTGCTCATCGCGGTGATGCCGGTGCTGGCCGGTGCGGTGACCATGCTGCTCACCGACAAGTACTTCGGTACCGCCTTCTTTGATGCCGCCGGCGGCGGTGACCCGGTCCTGTTCCAGCACATCTTCTGGTTCTTCGGGCACCCCGAGGTCTACATCATGATCCTGCCGGCCTTCGGGATCATCTCCGAGATCATCCCGACCTTTGCCCGCAAGAAGCTCTTCGGCTACAGCGCCATGGTCTACGCCATTGCCGCCATTGCCTTCTTGAGCTTCATTGTCTGGGCTCACCACATGTTCACCGTGGGCATGCCGGTGGCCGGGCTGCTGTTCTTCATGTTCACCACCATGCTGATTGCCGTGCCCACGGGCGTGAAGATCTTCAACTGGGTGGCGACCATGTGGCGTGG
>NZ_SLKM01000021.1:0-10356 GCF_007134575.1 Natronospira sp. | reverse complement strand
GTGTCCTGGATGGCTGGTGGGCTGAAGGCTATGACGGCGACAATGGCTGGGCCATCGCGCCCCATGACCGGGAGTTGTCGGCCGAGCAACGGGATCGGGTGGAAGCGGAGGATCTTCTCGATCTTCTTGAGGGGGAGGTGATCCCTGATTATTACCGTATTGGTCCCGGTGACTACTCACCGGACTGGGTAGCTCGCTCAAAGCGATCCATGATCAGTGTGCTTCCACGTTTCAATTTGGACATGCTCAAAGATATGGGTCACGCCCAGGGACTGGATCAGCCCAATGCTGGCCTCCAGGCCGGCACAGCCCAGGTTGTTGAAGGTGCCGCTTTCCAGCATCCGGGCCCCACGCCGAATAGGGCGGTCATAGCGCAGGGTCTCGGCTGCGCCAGTGAGGAATTCGAAGGCATCCTCATGGCTGATCCAGGCGGCCAGGTTGGGCTCCAGTTGATCCGTGCGCTGAGGGGCTATATAGACAAAACCCACGCCTTCCGGGCCCATCAGCCACTTGTGACTGCCGCAAGCCAGGTAATCAATGCCCATTCGCTTCACATCCAGGGGCACAATGCCCAGCGCCTGAATGGCGTCCACGAAAAGTTCGCTGCCATGGCGACGGCAGGATTCACCCATCTCCTCCAACGGCATGAGCTGGCCGGTGGTGAATTGCACGGCGCTCACGGCCACCAGGCGGATTCCCTCGGCCAAATGCTGCTCGAACTGTTCCATGGCAGCCACCCGGTCCAGGCGAAAGTCCTCGGCATCCATCCAAACCAGTTCCAGTCCCAGCCGCCGTGCCGCTTGCTGCCATGGGGTTACATTGGTGGGGAACTCCCCCCGGAATACCAATACCCGATCGCCTCTCCGCCAGGGCAGGGAATGGGCAATGGCAAGCACGCCGGCGGAGGTATTCGCCACCAGGCCGATATCTTCACCAGTCGCCCCGATGAGCGAGGCGAATTGCTCACGAACACGCTCCCGTCGCTCCACCTCGGCCGGAAATATCCCCATGCCCTCACGAGCCTGTGCCGACAGCACTTCATTTACTGCTGCCTGTACCGGTTCGCTCAAGGGCGAAACCGACCCATGGTTGGCATAGACATCAAATCGTAGCTCGGGAAAGAGTGCCCGATTACCCAAGGCTGCCCGGGATTCATTCGCATCGTGCATCAATCGACTCCGCCAGGAGGAAGGGGAGGGACTGATCATGCCAGTCTCCCGACCCGAGGCCAAGCCAGGGAGCATCACGAAAGTGGGGAAGATCGGTTTTGTGTTCCCCATAAAAAAAAACGGTACGGCTGTTAGGCCGTACCGCGTGACTCAGATAATGATGCTGCCTGCCTGGCGATCTACCGCCAAGAGGCCTGCATCTACTCGATGACGATTTCCACTCGGCGATTCTGTTGCCGTCCGGCGGCCGAGTTGTTGTCGGCAATGGGTCGATGAAGCCCCATGCCCGAGGTCGAAATTCGATTTGAGGCGATGTTATTTTGCGTCAGATACTGTCTGACCGAGTCGGCACGCTGCTGTGAAAGCCTCTGATTGAGGGCAGTACCGCCGACATTGTCCGTATGACCTTCGATCACGAGACGCTGATCGGGATACTGCCGCATGAAACTCACCAGCTTGTTGAGGGTGTGGTTGGCATCTCCACGGAGCTGAGCGCTGCCCGTATCAAAGAGAACGTCGCCCAGCGTTATGACCATGCCGCGTTCCGTTTCCTTGGCCTCCAGCTCTTCAAGACGTCGTTGCATGTCCGCCTCCGAGCTGCGTGCTCTGGAAGCATCCGACCGCGCCCGGTCGGCTTCACGAGTACGTGCCGTTAGACGTGTATCACTACGGTCTTGGTCGAGCTGGGCACGCTGATCCTCGGCCAGTTTGGCAGCGGCTCTGGCCTTGGCGATCTCTACCCTGTGTTCCGCCATATAAACACGGTGCTCACCCAAGGCTGCCTGGGAATCAGACAATGGCTCCTCGGCGAGTTTGACGGCCTCTTCGGCCTGTCGGATCTCAACCCGGGCCCGACTGCTCAGTTCAGGATCATTCTGCAAGGCGGTGAGGTTGCTTCGGGCGTCCGAGGCGCCGTCCGGGCTCACGGGGCTGCTTGCACATCCGGCAAGGAATAGGACGGATAGGATGATCGCCGCGCAGGTCCGGCCATATGTCGTTGGCTGTGGAATGGAAATATTCATTGCTTGCCTCCTGTGCGTTCCAGTTCTTCACTCAAAGCTTCTGCATCCCGGCGCATTTGACGGTTGACGTCCTCCGCTTTGGCGGCTGAGGTCCTCGCCATGGCCAGTTCCGCGGTGACGCGAGACTGCTGTGCATATTGATCCGCTTCGGTCCGCTTCTCGGATGACATGGCGTTCTCTGCCATTGCCAGCTTTCGATTGGCTTCGTCGAGTTCGGCGCCGGCGTACTGTCGGGCATCCGACTGCTCGGCGCTGGCAATGGCATCCCTGGCCTCGGCCAGCGACGACGGAGGAGCTTCAGGCACTGAGGCGCAGGCGGTGAGAAGCAGTAAAGTTGCCGCCAGAACCGAAACAGTGCTCATGGATTTCCAGAAGCATGGTCCTAGTGTTGTGTGCATTGTCATTCTCCGCGTGGATTGGATCGTAGGGTCCGAAGCGGACCTTCTTCTGATCCAGAAACCAATTCCGAAAGCCAAGCGTAGAAGACCGGGCTTGCGGTGTCGGTGCGGCAGCGTACGTAACTGGGTAAGGGTTATGGAATAAATTGATTCTGGGGATGGTGGGATAGGTGCGCCACCGCACAGACCGCAGCGATCCGAAGTGTTGCCATGATGCGGACAGATATTGGCTTACAAGGAGATCATCATGAATATTAATCTGTTATTGGGAATCGTGCTTCTCGTCGTAGGGGCAGTGCTACTGTATTTCGGTTACACCGCCTCGCAGAGCTTGGGAGAGCAGGTTCATGAAACATTCACGGGTCGGTTTACTGAATCAACGACCTGGTACTTCATATTTGGAATCGCATCAGCCATCGGCGGTTTGGTGCTCGTTACATTCGGTGTGCGGAGCTAGTCGCCATTTGATGGCTGAAAGGAGAAGAAAATGCTCGAGATTATTGTTGTCGCACTGATTGTCCTCTGGCTACTTGGTTTCTTTACCTCAACCACAATGGGTGGCTTGATACATATCCTCCTGGTGATAGCGGTGGTTGTCGTCCTGATCAGGCTGATTCAGGGCCGTCGTATATAGCGGGAATTGTTTTTTCGTCCGTATGAGTGCCCGGCCCGGAAATCATCCATTGGGTGCGCTACCGAACAGACGGGCCGTCTGTGTCATGGTGCGATGGCTATCTTGATTACCTGAATGGGGAATTGGCCATGAATATCAGGCGGTTGCTGGGCTTGGTCTTTCTAGCATGTGCTGGGACGCTCCTGTACTTCGGATACAGTACGACGCAAACCCCTAGTGTGACGATTCACGAAACGCTGGTGAGCCGAGTTTTCGATCCGAATCACTGGTACTTTCTCGCCGGAATTGGCGCAACTATTGCTGGTTTCTTATTGCTCATTTCCCGAAGACGGTCCCGAACGGCCAATAGGCTGGAATTTAGAGCAAAATTTTTGCCTTAGATTCTTGGTGGCCAGGGTTTCTGCAGGGATAAGGACACATTCAAACGCCCATTACGAGTTTATCGAGTTGATAGATGACCGGGGAGCGTAACATTGTGAATCTTCAACGGGATCACCACCCACAAGCGCTGGTATCGAGAGCTGAGCCGGTAACGGTATTGTTTGTGGAGGCCAATATTGATGTGGCGCGGTTGGTTGAGGAGGCTCTGCTAGGTGCCGGAGAAGGTGTTTTCCGTGTTGAATGGGTGACGAACCTTGCGTTAGCACTAGATCGAGTGGCGCAGGGCGATATCGAGGTTGTCCTGGCCGGCATGAGCTTGCCTGACTGCGCTGGTCCCGAAGTATTCAAGCAATTGCGCCTGGCAACCCCCGACTCACTGGTGCTGCCATTGAGTGAGATCGGCACCCATTCAGCACAGATCGATGGCGATGAACTGGAGCCGGATGAGAATGCAATCGATATGGACTGGCTGCCGGGCGCACTGCACTACGTGACGCGTCGAAAAGCGACCGAGGCGGCCTGGCGGGTGGCGGATGAAGCCCTTTTCGAGGAAAAGGAGCGCGCTCGAGTGACGCTGGGGTCCATCGGTGACGCGGTTTTGGTCACCGATATTCAGGGAAAAGTAACTTACCTCAATCAGGTTGCCGAGGAACTGACCGGCTGGCCCAGCTCCAATGCCGTTGGGAAACCGCTGCCCGCCGTGTTCAAGATCACTGATCGAGACAGTGGGAAACGCGCCAGAAACCCGGCTCTGCATGCCATGGCCGAAAATACCAACGTGGGGTTGGCGGCAAATTGCGTCCTACATCGCCTTGATGGCAGTGAAACCGGCATTGAGGATTCAGCGGCACCGGTACATGACCGATATGGTCGGGTTACGGGTGCGGTGATCGTTTTCCGCGATGTCAACCAGTCCCTCTCAATGACGCGAAAGATGGCGTGGCTAGCCGGTCATGATTCACTGACTGGATTGGCGAGTCGGCCACTCTTCGAGGAACGATTCAGACAGGTCATCAGCCTGGCCAACCGTCATGAAAGACAGGCTGCGATGCTGTTTGTCGATCTGGATAATTTCAAGAATATCAATGATCGCCTGGGTCATAGGGTCGGTGATCATGTTCTTAAGGCGGTGGCCGATCGTCTGCTTCACGGGGTCCGTGATACCGATACGGTATGCCGACAAGGGGGAGATGAGTTTCTGATCTTGTTGGCGGATGTGGCAGACGCGTCAGCGGCCGAGCAGGCTGCAAAGAAGCTTCTTAGCTTATTTTTGAACCCGCTGTTGGTTGACGGCCATGAGGTGAAAGTCACCTTAAGTATCGGAATCAGCATGTATCCGGCGAATGGAAAGGAAATGGATGCCTTGATTGAACATGCAGATATCGCCATGTTTCAGGCTAAGACGAGAGAGGAGAATGCTTGCGGCTTCTTTACTGCCAAAGGGGATGGGGAGGTTGGCAATGAGCGTGCCGCCCGGGCGTTTACTACGCCATAATCCGTCTATAGACTGCTCGGTCCGCTTTGTAACAACTGCACGCTGCGGCTTCCAGACCACGCCGATCGAGTATTTCAATATGGCCGCGACAGTAGTCGATCAAGCCCCGTTCCTGCATTTTCCTGGCCGCAGCAGTCACTCCTACGCGACGAACACCGAGCATGCAGGCGAGAAATTGCTGCGTGATATCGAAATCGTCACTCCTGGCCCGGTCCCGAGTCATCAGCAGCCATCGTGCCAGTCGTGCTTCTACGAGGTGGAAGCGGGTACAGGCCGAGGTTTGTGCCAGTTGCTCGATCATTACATGAAGGTAATGCATTACTATCCTGCGTAGCCGCGGATATCGCTCGATCAGGGTTGTGAAAACGGCCACGTCCATGCGCAAGGTGGTTCCGGCGCCCTGAACCAGAGCCCGAGTCGGTGCACTGCCAACCCCCAGTGCCAGGGTGGCGCCAAGCATGCCTTCTGCACCCACCAATCCAGATTCCAGGGCCGGTTTTTCATTCATGATGGTTATCAGGGAGATGAATCCCCGGAGTGGAAAGTACACGTGACTGTAGGTCGCGCCGGATTCCACGAGGGTTTCACCAAACTCCAGAGTCAGCTGATCACACTGTGACAAGATCTCGGCACGCTCGCTTTGCGGTAGTAGTGCAAGCAGCCGATTGCTGGCAACGCGGGCCGTCATTGGGAGGACTCCTGGTGATTGATCGAACCCTGGGAGGCAGGGATGTACGGGAGTCAGGGCATGCACTGTGGCCAGAACAGGCGGCCTGGGTCAGGCCCGTAAGAGAAACTCTGGCATAAGGGAGAGGCAGTGTCGGGGCGGTAGCGTACAAAGTTCAGCGGGATGGTCTTTCCGCCAGGAGTCGATCATATTCACGTTTGACAACACCGTAGCATTCACAGGTGCGCTTCTCCAGACCGGGCCGGTCCAGGAGGGTGATGTGTCCGCGGTGATAAGAGATTAGGCCCGCTTGCTGTAGTCGACCGGCGGCCTCCGTGACCCCTTCACGTCTGACCCCCAACATGTTGGCAATCAGTTCCTGGGTCATGACCAGTTCATTGGAAGGCAGGCGATCTTGACTAAGCAGCAACCAGCGGCAGAGCTGTTGATCCAGGCTGTGATGGCGGTTGCAGACAGCGGTTTGGGCCATCTGGGTCAGCAGGGCCTGGGTGTAGCGCAGAAGGAGGTGTTGCATGGGCCCTCCCCGGTAGAATTCGCTCTTGAGTGCGCGGCCCGGCAATTTATAGGCTTTGCCGGCGGATTGCACCACGGCCTGGTTGGGCGTGGTTTCCCCCCCCATGAAGAGTGAAACGCCGACAATGCCCTCGTGTCCGACGATGGCGATTTCTGCCGAGTCGCCGTCTTCCATGACGCACAGCAGGGAGACGATGGAGTCCACCGGAAAATAGACATGCTGCATTTCAATGTAGGGTTCGCAGAGGGTATCGCCGAGGCGTAGGTCGGCCAGCTCGAGATTCGGTGCTATACGCGCGTATTCATCGGGTGGTAGAGCGGCGAGCAGATGATTCTGACTGGGGTCGGGTTGATTGGACATGGGTATGCGCCCCTCTTGGTGGGCTGTGTTCCCCGGTGAAGCGGGTTTGTTTTCTCATAATGGATGCTATCACGATTCAGGGTGGTATGTACGCTATAGGACATTGGAAAGCGGGCCGCGGGGGCAGGCCGGCCGGGCGTAGGATGCGCTTTAGCGATTGACAGCGAGGGTGATCAAGTCGGCTACTTCATCTCCTACCGTCACGATAAGCGTTGCATCCTGGTGGCTTCTCGCCATGATCAGTGCCCCTTCCAGACTGGCGGTGATCGTGTTGGCGACTCGGCCAGCCCTTTCGAAGCTCAGGCCACCAGCCAAAAGGGCTTCTCGATACATTTCCGTCCACTCATCAATGGCGGCCCGACAGGCAGCAGCCAGTTTTGTGGAAACGTGGGGCGAGTCCAGGATGATAGGGGCGACGGGGCATCCAAAGCCGTAGTCGGAGCGGGTCATTTCCTCGGCCGCTGCCTGAAAAAATGCCTTGACGCCGTCTGCGGGATGGGAGGCCGATGCCAGGCACTCCCTAAGCACCTGGGAAGCTTCTTCGATCCCGCTTTGCATGGCTTCCGCCACTAGCGCTTCCTTGCCGCCCGGAAAATGAAAATAGAGGGATCCCCGGGGGCTGCCGCTTTCCTCAAGGATATCGTTCAGGCTCACTCCGTGCAGTCCACGCAGCTGGATCAGCCGCAAGGTGGTCTGGAGCATTCGCTTTCTGGTTTCGTTACCCATGGTCCTCTTTTTACCATTATTGACAAAATATGACGATCGGTCTATATACTATGATAGTCGGTCTAGTGGCCGATTGCGTTGCCGAGGACCATTCCCGCAGGCGGGTGGCCCGGCAGGGCCAGCACGATTGCTTCTGCTATACGGAGGTCATCATGAATCAGGTGCATTCGATGGAGAGTGGGCCCGGGGTGTCAGTACAGCCCCATCACGAGGACGCCGCCCGTACCTGGAATCTTGGCGGCAGCCATTACGACAATATCAGCTTCGGCGTTTCAGACGCGCTGGCCCATGCGGCCCAGCGACTCAATCCGCGGCCCGGTCAGGAGATTCTTGATGTGGCGACGGGCACAGGCTGGACAGCACGCAATATGGCCCGTGCCGGAGCGAATGTGACCGGCGTGGATATCGCCTCCGAGTTGCTGGAAGCGGCGGAGACGCTGTCGGCGCACCTGCGACCGGCGGTCCGGTTTCGGCAGGCTGACGCCGAACGGCTGCCTTTCGACGATGGCCATTTCGACGGCGTGATCTCCACTTTTGGAGTGATGTTTGCGGCAGATCAGGCGCAGGCCGCACGCGAACTGGCGCGGGTGTGTCGCCGGGGGGGACGTCTGTCACTGGCTGTATGGGCACCGGAGGGCGCGGTCCAGGATTTCTTCGGCGTGATCGGCGCGCATAGCGGTGATCCGGCACCGGAGCCGTCACCACTGGCTTGGGGCGATCCCGACCATGCCCGGGCGCTGCTGGGGCAAGATTTTGAACTCTGGTTTGAACCGGGTGTGAATCACCATTATTTCGACAAGGTGGAAGATGCCTGGCAATGGTATGCCCGCGGCTTCGGCCCGATCCGACAGGTCATGAAGCAGCTGTCCGAAAGCGAGCAGACGGCCTTTAAGCAGGATGTTGACGCCTACCATGGACGCTACGCCACCGAGGCGGGCTTGCATATCGAGCGGGAGTACCTGCTTATTACTGGTCGGCGCAAGTAATCCCGCTGACGCATATTCCATGCGGGGGATACCCCCTCGCATGGTGTTTTCACGCGTCCCGAAGGTCGGCCTTTAGTCCGATGGTGAGGTTGTCCCGCATCAGCTGCTGGGTGAGCCTCAGCGTGATCACTTGGCGGAATTCTTTTGGCACGGTGGCCGACTCACCCTGGAATCCGACTTCCAGTTCAACAAAGTCCTGCAGCCATTCCACGTAGTACTGAGTACCTAGGGTCAGCTTGGTGGCAATCTCCTGTTCGTAACCGACGGGAAAACAGACTTCAGTAAAATAATGTCAAGCGCGGTGATTCGACTTCAGTCGTGGACGTTACGCAGGCCGAGCGCAGGGCCCAATTGCTTCAATGGGACTTTAAGGTAGCTCACGCCATTGTCTTCCGTCGGCGGCAACTGACCGGCTCGCATATCGACTTGCACCGAGGGAATGATCAGTTGAAGATGGGTGGTCTTGATTGAGGTTCCCTTATTCTGATGTTTTGATTATGCCGCCTGAAGTTGTCATGCGCCCTGTCTTAAGCCTGTTTCCGGTTTTGCTGTTGGGCCTGTCCGGATGCGCTGGCTATTCGGAGGTCAGCCCGGCTCCGGAATTCATCGATGCCATGTCACCGGCATTTACGGTCGGGGTGCCGGAGGAAGAGCCATTGCCACCCCTGATCGAAGAGGGCTTGTCCCAGGAGGAATTGGCCAGGATTCAAGTCCATCGCCGGACCCACCGGGCTGTGGTAAGCGTGACTACCTTGAGCGCCTATCGCAGTCGTTGGGCCGGAGCTCAACGACTGATTGTGTCGCTGTACGACGGCAGTCTGTATCCGGCCCAGCTGATAGGTTCAGACCCAGAGATGGATTTGGCTGTGCTGCGATTCGATCCCATGGGATGGCCGTTGACCGTGTTGCCCTTTGCCGACAGTGGGAGGGTCCAGGTAGGTCAGTCGGTTCTGACCTTGGGTAATCCCTTTGGCTTGGAAGGTACCCTGACTGTCGGCGTTGTATCGGTGCTTAATTGGCCGGTGCAACTGCAATCCGGCTATATTATTCGTGACCTGATTCAATCCGATGCGTCCATCAACCCCGGGAACTCCGGTGGTCCTTTGCTCAACTCCCAGGGTCGGCTTATCGGCATCAATTCCATGTTGATTGGGCCCTCGGCCGGTAGTGTGGGGATCAGTCTTTCCATTCCTTCCAATACGGTGCGGCGGATAGCCCGGCAAATTATGCAGGAAGGTCGGGTGGTGCGAGGTTGGATCGATATTGAAGGTCTGGCCTTTGCGCTCGGCGCGTTTGATCTGAGCAGGGAAGCAGGCCGCATCGCGGCCTTGATGACCGGTAGTAGTGACGGCAGGTACCGCTTTAGCCGTCAGTGGCCGGACGGGTTCTCCGGTCGAGTATGTGCCACGCAAGAAAGCCCACTAGCATCGAGACCGTGAATATCAGCGGCTCGTAGAACGCCATCTCGTGGATACTCAATGCCATCGCGCCAATACCCGGTCCCGGGCAATAGCCGGCCAGTCCCCAGCCGATCCCGAACAGGCCCGCGTCGAGCAACAACTGGCAGTTGATGTCCTGGCCCTCCGGCCACTGGAGGCCGGGAGCGAAGACGGGCTTGCCCATTTTGCGGACCAGGTAGAAACCCGGGCAGGGTGACGGCAATGGTGCCGACCATGACGAAGGCCAGGCTGGGGTCCCAGTTTCCGAGGACATCAAGGAAGCCCAGCACCTTGAGTGGGTTGATCATCTGGGAGATTGCCAAACCGAGGCCGAAAAGCGCCATCAGGAGCACGGCAGCGAGGCCGATTAGTACGCCGCCGAGCAAGGCAGAGAAGGATGTGAATTCAGTCATGAGCACTCCGTTTTCCGGCCTTCTGCCAGGTTGTGACATTGCCGCTCAAGGGGGAGATAGGGGCGCGGTTGGCATAGACGGCAAAGTGCAGCTCAGGAAACAGCTCCCGACGCTCCAGCCGCGTCTGGTTG
>NZ_SLKM01000242.1:0-2595 GCF_007134575.1 Natronospira sp. | reverse complement strand
CGGGATCATGTTGACCCCGTGCGTCGAATAGGCGGTGGCGGCGGCCAGCCAGTCGCAGTACCCGCCCGCCTCGCAGATGCCCTCCTCGAGGATCTGGCCCTTCTTGTCCTCGCGGTAGTACATGATCGAGCCGGCGTCTTCCGGCGTGTAGAGCTGGCCGACCGGCGAATAGATGCCGATCTGGCGGAACATGCCGTCCATGCCGAAGGTGCGGGCCTCGTCGGGGACGATGGGCACGATGTTGGGCCCGATCTTCTTGTCGCGCGTGAGCAGCGTGAGCATGCGCACGAAGCCCATGGTGGTGGACATCTCGCGCTCGCCGCTCGACTCCAGCATGCCCTGGAATACATCGAGCGTCGGCACCTTCAATGGTGCGGCGAGTGTCTTGCGCTGCGGCAGGTAGCCGCCGAGCGCCTTGCGCCGCTCGCGCAGATACTGCATCTCGTCGGAGTCGTCGCCGGGATGGAAGTACTCGGCGTTCTCCGCAGCCTCGTCGGAGATCGGGATGCGGAAGCGGTCGCGGAACGTCTTCATCTGCTCCGCGTTCATCTTCTTCTGCTGGTGGGCGGTCATCTCGCCCTCGCCGGCCTCGCCCATGCCGTAGCCCTTGACCGTCTTGGCGAGGATGACCGTGGGCTGGCCCTTGTGGTGCGTGGCCGCGTGATAGGCCGCGTAGACCTTGTGCGGATCGTGCCCGCCCCGGTTGAGCCGCCAGACGTCCTCGTCCGACATGTTCGAAACCATGGCCTTGAGTTCGGGGTACTTGCCGAAGAAGTTCTCGCGGACATAAGCGCCGTCCTTCGACTTGTAGACCTGGTATTCGCCATCGACCACCTCGTCCATGCGCTGGCGCAGGAGGCCGTCCCTGTCCTTGGCCAGCAGCGGATCCCAGTACGATCCCCAGATGACCTTGATGACGTTCCAGCCGGCGCCGCGGAACATTGCCTCGAGTTCCTGGATGATCTTGCCGTTGCCGCGAACCGGGCCGTCAAGCCGCTGCAGGTTGCAGTTGACAACGTAGACGAGGTTGTCGAGTTTCTCGCGGCCGGCGAGCGAGATGGCGCCCAGGGACTCGGGTTCGTCGACCTCTCCGTCGCCCATGAACACCCAGACCTTGCGATCGCGCGCGGCCGCGAGTTCGCGGTCCTGCATGTACTTCATGAACCGGGCCTGATAGATGCCCATCATCGGCGCCAGGCCCATCGACACGGTCGGGAACTGCCAGAAGTCGGGCATCAGCCATGGATGCGGATAGCTGGAAAGGCCGTTGCCGTCGACTTCCTGGCGGAAGGCGTCGAGCTGACTCTTGGTCAGGCGGCCTTCGAGAAAGGCACGGGCGTAGATGCCGGGTGCCGAGTGGCCCTGGATGAATACGAGGTCACCGCCGTGGTCGGCGCTGGGCGCGCGGAAGAAGTGATTGAAGCCGACATCGTAGAGCGTTGCCGCCGAGGCGAAGCTGGCGATGTGGCCGCCGAGCGTGGAGTTGGCGTTGTTGGCGCGCACGACCATGGCGGTCGCGTTCCAGCGGATGTACGAGCGGATCTTCCATTCGAGATCGTGGTCGCCGGGGCTGCGTTCTTCCAGATGGGCCGGGATGGTGTTGACGTAGCCCGTCTCCGGGGAGAAGGGGATGTTGATCCCGGAACGGCGGGATTCGTCGATCAGGCGCTCGACGACATAATGGGCACGGTCGGGGCCGTCCGCCTCAATCAGGGTGTCGAGCGAATCCAGCCATTCCTGGGTTTCCTGCGGATCGGGATCTTTCGGCTCGGTCATGGATGTACTCCTGGCGCGGCGGGCCCGGCGCAACCGGCCGGGTGCTTCGGGACGGGGCCTGTGCCGACACCTGCGTCCCGAGACCGGGGATGCGGCGCGGCGCATCCCGGAAATCGCCCGGATTGTGCCACGATGGGCCGCACGGCTGCCACTTGCCGGCAGTCGGCAGGCGGCCAAGTCGGGTACAATCGCCGCCCCCGGGGCACATGGTGCCGAGGCAAACCAGATTTCGGGAGCAGATGGTATGAATGGCGTGCGCAAGGCGGTACTCGCCTATTCCGGAGGTCTCGATACCTCCGTGATCCTCAAGTGGCTGGAGGATGTCTACGGCTGCGAGGTGGTGACCTTCACCGCCGACCTCGGCCAGGGCGAGGAAGTCGAGCCGGCCCGCGCCAAGGCTGAACAGCTCGGCGTGCGCGAGATTCATGTCGAGGACCTGCGCGAAACCTTCGCCCGCGATTACGTCTTCCCCATGTTCCGCGCGAACACCGTCTACGAGGGCGAGTATCTGCTGGGCACCTCGATCGCCCGCCCGCTCATTGCGCGCCGGCTGGTCGAGATCGCGCGCGAGACCGGCGCCGACGCCATCGCCCACGGCGCGACCGGCAAGGGCAATGACCAGGTCCGGTTCGAACTGGGTGCCTACGCACTGGCGCCCGACATTCGCGTCATCGCGCCCTGGCGCGAGTGGGATCTGAACTCGCGCGAGCGCCTGCTCGCCTACGCCGAGGAGCACGGCATCCCGATCGAGAAGAAGAAGGGCGGGGGGTCGCCCTATTCGATGGACGCCAACCTGCTGCACATCTCCTACGAGGGCGG
>NZ_SLKM01000035.1:0-2599 GCF_007134575.1 Natronospira sp. | reverse complement strand
GGCACCGTAGGAGCGGCTTTAGCCGCGATTAAAAGCTACCGGATGGCAGCAAGGTGAAAAACTGAACTTGTGAACCACGCAGCTACCGAATAAGCCGTATTCGCGTAAAGTGGCCCAGCCTGACTCTGGATCATCGTGTCTAACCAGGAAACCTCTGATATCAGTGGTCTCAAAAGGAGAAAGCCAATGACTGCACGACAACGCAAGCCCCTGGGGCTGCTTGCCGGCATTGCCGCCGCATTGCTCCTGCCCGTCAACGCCCTGGCCCAGGAGGCCGAGGTGGGGAGCTACCAGGAGCCGCCCCAGGAAATCATCGATCTGGTGGATGCCCCCCTGACACCGCTGGTCAGCCTCAGCCCCCGGGGTGATCAGTTGCTGCTGATGGAACGCCCGCCACTGAGAACCATCCGTGATTTGGCCGAACCGGAAAAACGCCTCGCCGGTATCCGCTTCAATCCCGAGAACCGCGGTCCCAGTCGCCCAAGCTACTTTACTGGCTTGAGCTTGCAGTCCATTGATGAGGGCCGGTTGCGTGAAGTGGAAGGACTGCCCGAGCGGCCACGGATCCGGAACGTGAGCTTTTCCCCCGATGGCACGCAGCTCGCCTTTGTGCAGGTCGAACCCGAGCGCTTGGCCCTCTGGGTGGTGGATGTTGAAAGTGCCGAAGCCCGAGAGCTTGAAGGCCTCGACGTGAATGCCACCTATCCGGGCACGCCCTATGTCTGGTCGGTGGACAGCGAGAGTCTGCTGGTACGCCGGGTCAGCCCGGAACAGGGCGCTGCCCCTGATCGGGATCCGGTGCCCGATGGACCGATCATCCAGGAGAACCGCGGCCGTGCCGCCCCCGCCCGCACCTATCAGGATCTGCTCGAGGATCGTCACGACGAGCGCCTGTTCGAGCACTACTTCCATGGTGAACTGGTACGGGCCCGCCTGGATGGCGATCAGGAGGTACTGGCCGAGGGGATTCTGTCCGACTTCTCGCCCTCGCCTGATGGCAACTATCTGCTGGTGGAAACCCTGCGTGAGCCCTGGTCCTATTCCGTTCCCTTCTTCCGTTTCGCCCGCACCATCGAAGTGCTGGATCGACAGGGAGAGCCCGTGTACCAGGTCGTTGATCGGGACCTGGCCGATGATCTGGTCATTGCCTTCGATGCCACCGTGACCGGACCGCGAAGCGTGAGCTGGCGCAGTGATGCCCCGGCCACGCTGTTCTGGGCCGAAGCCCAGGATGAAGGCAATCCCCGCAAGGATGTGGATGTGCGTGAGCACCTCTATCTGCTGGAAGCACCGTTTGATGGCGAAGCGGTGAAGCTTGCCACTCTGTCCGACCGTTTCCGCTCGGTTCATTTTGGTGATGGCGACACCGCCCTTGTGCTGGAGCGGTGGTACAACAACCGTGACGAAAACATGTGGCGGGTCGCCCCGGATGCGCCCGAGCGGGAGGCCGAACGGCTCTGGACCCGCTCCTGGGAAGACCGTTACAACGATCCCGGCAGCCCCAAGACCCGCAGCAATGAAAGCGGCCACCGGGTTCTGGTGATGGCCGAAGGGGATCTGCTGCTGGCCGGTGACGGTGCCTCGGATGAAGGGGATCGCCCCTTTCTGGATCGCTTCAATCTCGAGGCGCTGGAAAGCGAACGACTGTGGCGGTCGACCTCGCCCTGGTATGAGCAGGTCACTGCCGTGCTGGACCCTGACACGCCGGTGGTATTGACCCGCCGAGAGTCAGTGGACGTTCCCCCCAACTTCTACTGGCGCGATCTGGCCACTGACAGCAAGAGCCGGATTACCGATTTCGAGCACCCGCTGCCGGAACTCAAGGGCGTGAGCCGCGAGCTCATTACCTATGAACGGGAAGATGGCTTGCCCATGTCGGCACAAATGTATCTGCCGGATGGCTATGATCCGGAAACGGACGGCCCCCTGCCCACGCTGGTCTGGGCCTATCCTCGGGAATATCGCAGTGCCGATGCCGCCGGTCAGATACAGGGCTCGCCCTATCAGTTCAATCGTCTCAGCTACTGGGGGCCGCATTTCGCCCTGACCCAGGGCTGGGCGGTGCTGGATCGGGCCACCATGCCGGTGGTGGGGGAGGATGACAAGGAACCCAATGACACCTTCATCGAGCAGTTGGTGATGAACGGCAAGGCGGCGGTTGAAGCCGGTGTCGAGCGTGGCATTACCGACCCGGAGCGGGTGGCCATCGGCGGGCATTCCTATGGCGCTTTCATGACCGCCAATGTGCTGGCCCATTCGGATACCTTCCAGGCCGGCATTGCCCGCAGCGGTGCTTTCAACCGTACGCTCACACCCTTCGGCTTTCAGCGCGAACAGCGCACCATCTGGGATGACACGGATCTCTACATCCGCATGTCACCCTTCTTCGCCGCCGATCAGCTCAGCCATCCGATCCTGCTGATCCACGGTGCCGAAGACAACAACTCGGGGACCTTCCCCATGCAGTCCGAGCGCCTGTTCGAAGCCCTGCGTGGTCTGGGTGGCACCGCCCGCCTGGTCATGCTGCCGGAAGAATCCCACGGCTATCGCGCCCGGGAATCCGTCCTGCACATGCTCCACGAACAACTGGAATGGCTGC
>NZ_SLKM01000192.1:0-2600 GCF_007134575.1 Natronospira sp. | reverse complement strand
CAATTTTTGTGCTTTTTTTTGTAACCTTTTAAAACAAATTCAAGATTTTTCAGTTATCTTTATAGACGCTTTTAAAAGACACACCAATTATTGATAAAATATTCTTCGTGTTGTTTTGGTTAGTTGATTGGTAACCCCGGAATAATAACTTGTTCCGGGGTTTTTTATCTTTTCCGCTACGAACCCTTCTAGCTACTGGCTTTCATGTCCATTATCAGCAACAAACGAAAATCGACAATTAAAAATCTTTCATCAGCATATCATTTATTGCAATATCTTCGTTATGGTTTTGTTTTAATCCCTAACTAAGTGATACGAAAAAGGCTTCATAACCTCCTGTTTTTTATTATATTACTGATTTTGACGGCAAGTTTTAGCTCAATCATGGCCGGTGAAGTTACACAAAACTACACTGTAAGTGGTTTTGTATATGAAAAGGGCAGCCGTGAGACACTGATTGGTGCGACTATTTATGTAATGGAATTGCGAACGGGGACCAGCAGCAACAATTATGGGTTTTACTCTCTAACCCTGCCTGCAGGAAACGTTGAACTGGTATTCCGTTACGTTGGATTCCACCCATTGGTTATGCAGATAGAACTTACTGATAATTTACAGCTCGACATCGAGCTCACTCCGTCCTCCGTGGAAATTCCAGGCGTTGAAGTTACCGCTGATCATGTTGAACGGATTAGCCAGTCGGTCCAAATGTCACGCATTGACCTGCCTGTCGCCCAAGTGCAATCAATTCCTGCACTGCTGGGTGAAAAAGATTTATTTAAGGTGATACAATTACTGCCTGGCGTGCAATCCGGGCAGGAAGGCAGCAGCGGGTTTTATGTGAGAGGTGGCGGGCCGGATCAGAACCTGATCATCCTTGATGACGCCATCGTTTACAATGCCAGTCACCTTTTTGGTTTTTTTTCAATCTTCAACGGCGATGCCATCAAAAACGTACAGCTCTACAAAGGGGGCTTTCCTGCGCGCTTCGGGGGCCGGTTGTCCTCCGTGCTGGATATCAGCATGAAAGATGGCAGCAAGGAGAAAATCCAGGGAGAAGCAGGCATCGGGATCATTTCCAGCCGGTTGACCCTTGAAGGTCCTATCATCAAAGACAAAGCCTCCTTCCTGGTTTCGGGACGCCGCACCTACATCGATGCCCTGATCATGCCTTTCATGCCAAGAGATGAAAGAGGCGGATATTTCTTTTATGACCTGAACGCCAAAGTGAACTTCGACCACGACCGCAAAAACAAGTTTTATGCAAGCAGTTACTTTGGACGCGACAAATTCTTTTTCCGCTTTAATGATGGCAAAAATTTTCGTGAAGAAGGCGGGCTTTACTGGCAAAATGCGACAACAACACTTCGATGGAACCATCTTTTCAATGACAGGTTGTTTGCCAATACCTCCCTCATCTACAGTGACTACACCTTACGAATCTATGCTGATGAAAAACACGACGGCGACAGGTATTCACTCTCATATACTTCCGGCATCAACGATATCGGCATAAAATATGACCTCAGCTGGCATCCCGCACCAAATCATCTGATCAGGGCAGGGATGCAAAGCATATATCACCGGTTCACGCCCAGTGCAATTGTCCTCAGGGATGATTATTTTGGAGAACAAATACATGAAGTGCAAAGCATAAACACCCTTGAAACAGGCTTCTACATAGAAGACGAGATCAGGATTGGCGATCTTGGCAAAATCAACCCGGGCTTCAGGCTGAGCCACTTTGTTCACGAAAACAAGCACTATGTGAAACCCGAGCCACGGCTTTCCGTTCTGCTCTTCTTGCAACCGGATCTTTCATGGAAGGCATCTTATGCAAGCATGAACCAGTATGTCCACCTGCTCAGTACAACAGGCATAGGCCTGCCAACCGACCTGTGGGTGCCTTCAACAAAAAACATCAAACCCCAGTCAACCTGGCAAGTTACCAGCGGCTTTTCAAAAGACTTTAGTGAGAGAGCGCTGGAATTATCCGTTGAAGGTTACTATAAAAGATCAAGAAACACCATCGGTTACCGGGAGGGAGCATCATTCCTCTTGATTGATGACCCTTCTAACGCGGAGAGCTTTAGCTGGGAAGACAACATCACCTCTGGGCAAGCCTGGTCGTATGGTGCAGAATTCTTTCTTCAGAAAAAAACAGGCAGACTTAATGGGTGGGTTGGATATACCCTGTCGTGGACACAATTGCAGTTTGACGAGGTGAACAATGGAGAAAAATACTGGGCACGCTACGACAGGAGGCACGACATTTCAGTTGTAGCCATTTACGAATTACGCACGAACATCACATTGTCAGGCACATGGGTGTACTCCACGGGCAACGCACTCTCCCTCCCTATCGGTGAGTATTCAAGAGTTACCCACAACCCCTGGGGACAAAGCACCTACTATTACGACGACAACTTTACCACCGAAAACACCCCGTTCAGACTGTCACCATGGAGTTACATTAACGATTACGGCAGCAAAAATGCTTTCCGGGCGGGCGCTTACCACCGCCTGGACATTGGCATTCAAACTAAAAAACAAGTTACCATATTTGGCGCCCCGGTTGAACGCACCATCGAATTCAGTGT
>NZ_SLKM01000296.1:0-2608 GCF_007134575.1 Natronospira sp. | reverse complement strand
TGGACCAGGCTCTTTGCTCTTTTTCCGGGCTGCGACCGGTTGTGAGCGAAGGCGATCGACCCCCTTCGGAGGAAAGCCGGGATCACGTGGTCTGGTCGGACAATGGACTGATAACCATCACCGGAGGCAAACTCACCACCTTCAGGCGGCTTGCCTGGGACGCCTTGAAAGAAGCCTTCCGGTTCATTTCCGGTCCCGGCACTATCGACCAGACGCCGCCGGTCTTTGAACCGGTGCGAAGCGTGCAGCGGGGCGACACTGTTCATGAAGCAATAACCCGTCGGCTTTTCGGACGCTACGGTCGGGAAGCGTCCGCCATGATCGCGGAGGCTTCTCCCGAGGACATGGAGCTGCTGCCGGGCACGAATACGCCCTGGATCGAGGTTATCCAGGGCGCCGGGGAAGGCATCCGCCATTTGGACGACCTGCTCCTGCGCCGGGTCCGCATTGGGCTCCTCCGTGCCGACGGGGGTCTGGAACTGCTCGATGACATTCAGAAGCGATGCTCGCCTCGCATGACCTGGAACCGCAGGCGATGGCGTGAAGAACGAATAGGCTACCGGAATATCCTGGAGAGTGCCTACGCCGTTCCGGGACGGGCGCCGCGACCGGCGGCGGTTCAGGAAGGGCTGGTGGCAAAAGGAATTCGACGGGTTCGGGAGTCATTGGGCGGCGGGAGGGAAACAGGAAAACCTTGAGGATTATCTGATGGTTTATGAATTCCCCCCTGCCCCCCCTCCCTTCGGTCGGGTTTTAATCCCCCACAGGGGGGGGATCTGCGAATTGGAGCGTCGGGGGAATGATCTACGGGATTGCAGCCGAATGCCGGGGGTACCTGACTGCGGGAGGTTCGCGAACCGCCCCTACGGAGGCAGGCCCGGGGGTCTCATTCTTCGGGATTAACCCAACCTGCCTGCGACCATTTTACAGGGCCATCGAATTCGACCCAGGTTTGGGAATTATTGTTTCGGTTTCGCTTTACAGACACAAGGAACAGCTCAGCACTTCTTGACACTGAAAGGCATCTATCGTGAAAGCTGAAAAAGACCTGATTCTGGCCATTGATAACGGCACCCAGAGCCTGAAGGCGATTCTCTTTGATCCGGCGGGCACGCCCGTGGCCATGGAGACGGTGACCTTTGATCCTCCCTACGTCTCGCCCCAGCCGGCCTGGGCCGAGCAGGACCCCGAGGTTTACTGGAACGCCCTGTGCCTGGCCTGTAACCGCCTCCTGTCACAGGAGGGCGTGGAAAAGGAACGAATCGCCGCCGTTGCGCTTACCACCCAGCGGGGAACGGTCATTCCCGTGGACCGGGAGGGAAAGGCTCTGCGGCCTTTCATTCACTGGCTCGACCAGCGCCGCACCGAGGGACTGAAGCAGGTCGGGGGACTCTGGGGGGCGGCCTTCACCCTGATCGGCATGCGGGAAACCATCGCCTACTTTCAGAGCCAGGCCGAGGCAAACTGGATCAGGAACTTCCAGCCCGATATCTGGCGGCGGACTCACAAGTATTTGCTGCTCTCAGGCTACCTGACCCATCGGCTGACGGGGACTTTCGTCGATTCCATCGGCTGCCAGGTAGCCTATATACCTTTTGACTATAAAAAGCTGAAATGGGCCCGGTCCTGGGACTGGAAGTGGAAGGTTATTCCCATGGACCCCTCACTGCTCCCCGACCTGGTCCCCCAGAGCGACGTGCTGGGAACCATCACTGGACTCGCCTCCGGGGCCACAGGCATTCCCGAAGGGCTTCCCCTGGTGGCGGCCGCCGCCGACAAGGCCTGCGAAGTCATCGGCTGCGGCAGCCTGGAACCACACATCGGCTGTCTCAGCTATGGAACAACGGCAACTATCAATGTGACCCACAAAAAATATATTGAAGCAATCCGCTTTCTGCCTCCCTACCCCTCGGCCATTCCCGACTATCACACCATGGAGGTCCAGATTTACCGGGGGTTCTGGATGGTAAGCTGGTTCAAGAAAGAATTCGGCCACCCCGAGCTTATGGAGGCGGCCCACCGGGACATGGAGGCGGAAGCCCTGCTGGACCGGCTCGTTGACGAGGTACCGCCAGGTTCCATGGGGCTCATGCTCCAGCCTTACTGGTCGCCGGGATTGAAGCTGCCGGGACCGGAGGCCAAGGGGGCCGTTATCGGCTTCGGCGATGTCCACACCCGGGGGCACCTGTACCGGTCAATTCTTGAAGGGCTGGGCTACGCACTTCGGGAAGGTAAAGAACGGATCGAAGGAAAAACGGGCATTCCCATCACCACGCTTCGCGTGTCCGGCGGTGGATCACGGAGCCGAAACGCCATGCAGACCACCGCCGACATCTTCGGACTTCCCACGGCCAAGCCCCATATTTACGAAACCTCGGCCCTGGGCGCAGCCATCAACGCCGCCGTGGGCATGGGCATTCACCGGGATTTCGAAACGGCCATTCATGAAATGACCCACACCGGCGAGGTCTACGAACCGAACAGTAAAAATCACCGCCTCTACGACCAGCTCTATCGGGAGGTCTACAAGAAAATGTACCGGCGGCTGAGACCTTTTTATCGAAAAATCCGGGAAATAACGGGCTATCCCAAGTAGCCCCGGCAGTGC
>NZ_SLKM01000046.1:0-2610 GCF_007134575.1 Natronospira sp. | reverse complement strand
AGGCGAACAGCGGTCCGGGCAGGGCCTGGGCGGCACCGTAGCCGGCCAGGAAGCTGTCTTCGTCGAGCATGTCGGTGGCGACGGTTTCGGCGTGGAGCAGAGGCAGGACCACGTGCCCGCCGCCGAAGACCAGGGCGCCGGCGCGGTAGAGGGCATCGCTGATCGACAGCCAGGTGGCGGGGAAGAGCCAGGCCATCAATGGCAGCCCCAGGAGCAGCCCCACAAAGAGCCCAGCGGCCACCAGGCCGCCCCGGCGCCGGAACGGCAGGGACAGGGCCGAGCCGGCCTGAACCGCCACGCGGGGGACGAGCAGGGGCGCGAGCAGGGCGCCGAGGACAAGGGCGCTGATCTGGCCCAGTATGGACAGGCCGAGCAGCAGGGGCAGGCCCAGGGCGGTGGCCACGGCGAGGGCCGCGATCAGCAGGCGTTGCCAGTCCGGGGTGAGGTGGCGGGCCATGCCCCAGACCGCCCAGGCCACCACGCCCACGGCGGCGGCCTTGAGGGCGCGCAGCGGGCCTTCATAGTCGGCCGGATCCAAGGTCGCCAGACCGGCGGCGAGGGCGATCATGATGAGGGCCGAGGGCAGGGTGAAGGCGAGCCAGGCGGCCAGGGCGCCGCCCATGCCCGCACGATGCAGACCGATGGCGAAGCCCACCTGGCTGCTGGCCGGGCCCGGCAGGAATTGGCAGAGAGCGACCAGCTCGGCGTAGGTGGCCGAACTCAGCCACTGTCTTTCCTGGACGAAGACCCGCTGGAAGAAGCCGAGGTGGGCCACCGGCCCGCCAAAGGAGGTGAGCCCGAGCTTGAGGAAGATGGAGAAGACCTCGGTGATGGCTCTCACACTGCCGCTCCCTTGTTTGCCCCGGCACGATGAAAAAAGGGCCAGTTCGCGTGAACTGGCCCTTCTCTTCAATCTGGCTCCCCGGGACGGGCTCGAACCGCCGACCTAGTGATTAACAGTCACCCGCTCTACCAACTGAGCTACCGGGGAATTGATCTGCTCGCCTCAAGCGAGGGCCGCTATCTTATTCGGCCTCGCCCTCGGCGTCAACCGGGGCGAGGCCATTTTATGGCTTCGCTGTGCGGTGGTTTCCTATGCGGATTCGATCGCCTTGCGGATTCGCCCGCAGGCATCTTCCAGGGTGGCCATGTCGGTGGCGTAGGACAGACGCATGTGGCCGGGCAGGCCGAAGGCCGAGCCGGGGACCAGGGCGACGCCGGCTTCCTTGAGCAGGAATTCGGCCAGCTGCTTGTCGTCGTTGATGCCCTTGAGCTTTTCGATCGCCACGCGGAAGTCCGGGAAGCTGTAGAAGGTGCCCATGGAGGGCTTGACCCGCACGCCCGGAATCTCCCGCAGCAGGTCGTAGACCCGGTCATGGCGTTGCTTGAAGGCCTTGACCATCTCACCCACCTTGCTTTGATCGCCGGCGAGGGCCTCGCGGGCGGCGGCCTGGCTGACCGCGGCGGGGTTGGAGGTGGACTGGCCCTGGACCTTCTTCATGGCGCCAATGATTTCGGCGGGGCCGCCGGCATAACCAATGCGCCAGCCGGTCATGGCGTAGGCCTTGGACACGCCGTTGAAGACCACGGTGCGGTCATACAGCTCGGGGGCGACATTGAGCAGGGTGACGAAGGGTTCCTCGGTCCAGAGGATGTGCTCGTACATGTCGTCGGTCGCGATGAGCAGCCTGGGATGGCGCTTGAGCACCTCGGCCAGGGCCTGGAACTCCTCGCGGGTGTAGGCCAGGCCGGTGGGGTTGGAGGGGCTGTTGAGCATCACCAGCTTGGTCTTGTCGGTGATGGCCGCTTCCAGTTGCTCGGGGGTGATCTTGTAGTCCTGCTCCCAGTCGGCGGTGACAAAGACCGGCCTGCCGCCGGCGATCTCCACCATGGCCGGGTAAGAGACCCAGTAGGGGGCGGGGATGATGACTTCGTCGCCGGCGTTGACCACCGCCTGGCAGAGATTGAACAGGCTCTGCTTGGCGCCGGTGGAGACCAGGATCTGATTGAGCTCGTAGTCCAGGCCGTTGTCGCGCTTGAACTTGTCGATCACCGCCTGTTTGAGCTCCGGGGTGCCGTCCACGGCGGTGTATTTGCTGGCACCGGCGCGGATGGCCTCGATGGCGGCCTGCTTGATGTTGTCGGGCGTGTCGAAATCCGGCTCCCCGGCACCCAGGCCGATGATGTCCTGGCCGGCGGCGCGCAGTTCGGCGGCCTTTTGGGTGACTGCCAGGGTGGGAGAGGGCTGAAGACGCTTGACGCGGTCTGAGAGAAAATCGCTCATGGACCCCTTGCCTTGTTATTCTGTGAGTTTCCGCCGCGGATGCGGCACGAGAATGGCCCTATTTTACCTGAGCCAGGGGATACGCGCAGCATGAGTTTCGAGCTGATCAGCGACTACCAGCCCGCCGGCGACCAGCCCGAGGCGATTCGTGGCCTCAACGAGGGCATTGCCAACGGTCTCGCCAGCCAGACCCTGTTGGGGGTCACCGGCTCGGGCAAGACCTTTACCGTGGCCAATGTGATCCAGGCTCAGCAGCGCCCGACCCTGGTCATGGCCCCCAACAAGACCCTGGCCGCCCAGCTCTATGGCGAGCTGCGCGAGTTCTT
>NZ_SLKM01000042.1:0-10423 GCF_007134575.1 Natronospira sp. | reverse complement strand
TCGCCTGGGAAAGCTGGGGCGGTTTTGGCGCCTTCTTCGGCATCGTCGCTTCCCTGATTCTCATCGCTCTGGCCAAGGGCCTGGGCTTTGGCCTGGTTTACCGCTCTGAAGACTATTACGACGACGAGCTGGAGGGTCGTGAGATGAGCGGCGACCCCCGAGACGAAGACGAACGCAATGAGATGCTGAACAAGGAGGACGAGAACAATGCATGAGCTGTTCAGCATCAACTGGCCCGGGATGGACTGGCTCCACCCTTCCCTGCTGCTGATTCTCGGTAGCCTGCTGATTCCCGTTTTCCGCGGGGCGGTCCAGCAGGTGTATCGTCTGACCCTGGCGGCCGCATTCATGGTGGCGGTGTTTAGTACCGTGCCGGGCGTCTACGCCAGCTTCCAGTTCCTGGGCATGGACATGATGATGGGACGGGCCGACCAGCTCAGCCTGGTCTTCGCCTACGTCTTTGCCATCATGGCCATGATCGGCACCATCTACGCCCTGCACGTAAAAGACAATGTGCAGCACATGGCCGGCTTCATCTACGCCGGCTCTGCCGTGGGTGTCACCTTTGCCGGTGACCTGCTCACGCTTTACGTGTTCTGGGAGCTGATGCTCCTGTCCTCGGTATGGCTGATCTGGCGCAATCGCAACCCCATTTCCTTCGCCTCGGGTTTCCGTTATCTGCTGGTTCATGCGGTCAGCGGGGTTCTGCTGCTCGCCGGCATCGTGCTCTACTACAGCCAGACCGGCAGCCTGGCCTTTGAGCGCATTGATGTGGAAGGCGCCGCCTTCTGGCTGATCCTGGTTGGCTTCATGGTCAATGCCGCCGTGCCACCCCTGCACGCCTGGCTGACCGACGCCTACCCGGAGGCCACTGTCACCGGCGCGGTATTCCTCAGTGCCTTCACCACCAAGACGGCCGTTTACACCCTGATGCGGGGCTTCCCCGAGACCGAAGTCCTGATCTGGATGGGTGCTGTCATGACCATCTGGGGCGTGACCTACGCTGTGCTTGCCAATAATATCCGCCGTCTGCTGGCTTATCACATCGTCAGTCAGGTGGGTTACATGGTGGCCGGTATCGGCCTGGGCACGGCCATGGCCCTCAACGGTTCGGCGGCACACGCCTTTGCCCATATTCTCTACAAGGCACTACTGTTCATGGGCGCGGGCGCCATCATCTACATGACCGGCCGGGCCAAGCTGACCCAGTTGGGTGGTCTTTACCGCTACATGCCGCTGACCTTCATCTTCTACATGATCGCGGCCTTCTCCATCTCGGCCTTCCCGCTCACCAGTGGCTTTGTCAGCAAGACCATGATTCTGGAAGCCTATGCCGAGAATCAGATGGCGATCATCTGGCTGATGCTGTCGCTGGCCTCGGCGGGTACCTTCCTGAGTGTGGGCCTGAAACTGCCCTGGTTCGCCTTCATGGGCAAGGACTCCGGCCTGCGGACTAAGGAAGCGCCCACCAACATGCTGGTGGCCATGGGCATTGCCGCCTTCTTCTGTATCTATATCGGTATCCGACCCGAGTGGCTGTATCAGTTCCTGCCGTTCCAGCCGGTGGAATACAACGCCTACACCATGGGGCACCTGCTTTGGGAACTGCAGCTACTGCTGTTCGTGGGCCTAATCTTCTTCCTCCTGCTCAAGTATGTGGGCCCCAAGGAGAAGATCACCATCGATACCGACTGGATCTACCGCAAGGCCGCGCCGCGTGCAGTGGGCTTTGTTCATCAACACGGTACTGCCGCCTGGCATGCCTTCCTGGCGGGCCTGCGCTGGCCGCTTGATCGCATCGTTGATGCGGCCAGTCGTCACCATGGCCCCCAGGGAACCCTGGCCCGGACCTGGCCAACCGGAAGCATGGTGCTCTGGGTGGCCGTGTTACTGGCGGCGTCCTTGTTGATTTATTATCTTTGAGCTACAAGCTACGCGCTACGAAAACGGGGCCCTTGGGGCCCCGTTTTCTTTTGGTGGTTCGATGGCTTTGTTACAGCTCGTCAAACTGGTGGGAGATGATTTCCTGTCTTTCGGCGTCCTGGAGGCGGGTGCTGACGCCTGGGGGTAGTGGGACAGTCAACTCCACATTGATGTCGGCCGGGTGATCGACGCGGGGTGAGGCGGCGTCCACCAGGATATCGGCGAGGGCCAGGCGCATGGCCTGGTCGTAGAAGGGATCGCCCGCAGCGCCGTAGGCGGTGGTGAAGACCGAAAGGCTGTCATCGCCGTTGTCCACCAGCTCCACCAGCTTCCACTCCATGGGCCGATCCACACTCCCCGGAGAGACAATCTCATAGTAGCCCTGGTCTGCCTGGTCGGCGCCCCGGTCAGCGCAACTATCGCCCTCATCGGCGGCGATCATTTCGCCGTTAACACAGACCGCCGTGATGCTGTGCCGGTGGGCATGACCGGCCAGATGGAGAATCACATTGGGGTGTTGGGCCAGTTGGGTGCGCAATTGCTCCGGGGCCATGGGCTCCACCGGGTCCGGCATGATGGAGCGCAGGTTGAAGAGCAACTGGAATGCCAGCACCACCTGATCTCCGGCACCCGATTGCAGCAGATTCAAGGTAGCGACTCCGTCATTTACCGTATCCTGATCCAGTTCGGCGAAGGTCGCATCACTGCTGCCTTCCATGATCTGGGCGAACAGATCCAGCGCCTGTCGATTACCGGCATCCTCTGCCCCCCGCACGGGTGCCCCGACATTGCCGGTGCTGAGTTGCCCGTCGGCGGGATCGCAGTCCGCAGGCTCTCCGGTCCGAAACCCAATTGCAGTGGACAGCCCCTCACAGATCAGTGCTTCGAGGAAGAGCCTGAACTCATGCACGGCCGTCATGGAGCCGTTGTAGTGATGGCTGTGGATGATCACGGCCTGATTCTCATCAGCGGCAGCAGCAAGCTCAGCCTCCAGAAAGGCCACCTGATCCCGTGTCGGATCATCAAAGTCATCGCTGAGTGCTTCACCCTGCAGATAAGGCACCTGGAAGAGATCCTGCGCGGTGTCGGGCTTTGTCAGGGCCTCATCACCTTCGGAGAAGGCCTGGGAAAGCGCCTCGCTGATCTCCAGGGCATCAAAATCATAGGGCGCCTGGGGCCGACCGATCACACCCAGGTCACCGCCGTAGATATAGGCGGTATCCAGGGTGACCACCCGAAGCCAGGGGGCATCGTCGGGCTGGTGGCTATGAAAGCCTACGCAGCGTCCATCCGGATCAGGTTCGTTCAAGCCACCGAAACCATGGCCCGAAGGCTGGCCATTGGTATCAAAATGGCCGTCGATGAAGCCACAGCGATCCAGCTGTTCGCGCTGCTGATCGGAGGCGATGGACTGAGGATTGAAGCCACCATCCTGGAAAAAATCGGCGAAGGCCTCTGCCTTGCGCGTCCATGAAAGCAGTTGGTCCAGATCCAGATCTTCATCCGGCGTAATAAGCAGCTCGCTTTCGTCCAACCAGTCCCGGCGTTCTTCCCGAGGCCCAAGGTTGGGCACAGAAAGTCCGGCCTGGCCGAAGATGGACTGAAACAGGGGGAACTGTTCCGGCTGGTTAACGAAAGCCAGGGCCCCGATGGGAAAATTCCCGAGCGCCAATACGTCATGGTTGCCGACCGCTGCCAGCCAGGGCCCATCCAGGCCCTCGGCATCGATCGGCGCCTCCGGATCCAGCCCCTCCGGGGCATCGACGTTGAGGGTATCGGCACTCACCGGCGTGAACTGTCCGCCGTTCAGCAGAGTCAGGAACCAGTCCAGCTCATTGGCCTGGGCACCTTCAATGGCATCACCGGCATGGACGGCGAGGTTGAAGGGCCGGAACTCGGCCTGGATACGATTGGCGGCCCGGATCATGGCATCAGCAGCATGGGGCACATAGGCGTTCTGACTGCGATGCGCCGGTGTCGTGGTGGGGCGCGCGGCAAACTTGCTGGCCGGGATCAGCCCCGGTGATTTTTCGTCCACCACCTGCACATCGGCCGTGTGGAGCATGAAATAGACGCTGGCCCGATCATCTGACGGCTCGCCAAGCCCCAATTCATCCCGCTGGACACGGGCAAGGCCGTCACCCAGTTCCACCGCCCCCAGCTCGGGGAAGGACTCCACCCCCTCCTCCGTCTCCCGGTCCACGAATGCCGGCTCACCGGCCTCGGGGTCGCCATGGCGCAGGGGAGGATCGATCAGTGCCTCCTCGCCCTGGACCGGGGCAAGCCGGGCCTGGGTGGTGAACAGCAGACCGTCCGCTAGCGTCTCCTCTTCGTCGCTGGCATCATCCGAATCGCTGGCCAGGCAGCCAGCAAGGGACAGGAAAAGGGCAAGTATCAAAAGGCGCGCCAGAGTGCGCCCAAAGGCTGGGCTCTCGCGGTCCATGAGTTCTCTCCCGACAGAAAACGACTCTCTGAAGCTAGTTCATGGGAGAAGGCTGCGCAAGACGGGGGCGTGGGAAGCGAGCTTGCCCCGTGGTCCCAAGCAAGCAGGAATCTAGAGCGCTTTGATCAGGACACGATCACAGCGGCGGGTGGCGACACTGTCCGGGGCCGTGGTGTAACCGGCGGACTCATACAGGGCGATGGCTTCCTTGAGCACCGCTGCGGTTTCCAGACGCGCGTACTTGAAGCCCCGCGCCCTGGCGCGATCCTCCAGGAAGTCTAGAAGCCAGCGTCCCAGCCCCTGGCCACGGGCTTCCGGCAATAGATACATCTTGCGGATTTCCGCCACATCGGCCCGTCCATGTAGCGGGTAGAAGGCTGCCGTTCCCACAATGCGCTGGTCAATTTCCACCAGCCAGAACTCTCCTTGCCGGTCCATATAATGCTTTTGGACATGAACCACATCCTCGTCGGCATCCTCTGGCTCAAAGTTCAGGCCATACTCGGCAAGAACCTGGGCCAGCAAGGCCACCACCGCGTCGCGATCTTCGGCTGTCCAGAGCCGGATCCGATAGTCGCCGAACCGATGTGCCTTAGAGTCCTGATTCATGTCTCTCCATCCACCGAGGCACTCTCAGCGCCTTGGCGCAGCCAGACCGCACCGCCGCTCTTTTCATGAATGGCCTGGATCCGGCGCTCGTGGGCTTCCAGCTCAACATCCGTGGCAGAAACCACCCGCAACTGCAGGCCCTCGCGATTGACTCGCCGGATGCGAGACGCGCTGCCACCGGCCTCACCCCCTTCTTCCTCTTCCTCATTGAGAAGCAGCGTCTTCTGCCCGCCGGTCATGGCCAGATAGACATCGGCAAGGATCTCGGCATCCAGTAAGGCGCCGTGAAGGTCTCGATTGGAGTTATCTACTTCATAGCGCTTGCACAAGGCATCCAGGCTATTGCGTTGACCGGGATGCATGCGCCGAGCCATGACCAGGGTATCGAGTACCTCGCATAGCTCCTGAATTCTTTCCGGTCGCTTGAGCAAGTGCAGTTCATTGTCGAGGAAGCCGACATCGAAAGGCGCATTGTGAATAACCAGCTCAGCGCCGCGAACAAAGTCGAGAAAGTCATCCACCACTTCCTCGAAACGCGGCTTGTCTTCCAGGAAATCATTGCTGAGGCCATGCACTTCAACCGCACCGGCATCCACTTCCCGATCCGGATTGAGATACTGGTGAAAATTGCGGCCGGTGAGGCGGCGGTTGACCATCTCCACACAGCCAATTTCGATGATGCGATGGCCGTCACTGGTTTCAATACCGGTGGTTTCCGTATCCAGGACAATCTGTCTTGTCATGTCTTAACCTCGTTCAATGGCCCGCGGCCTGCAATTCATCAATGCCTTCATTGGCCAAGGCATCCGCCCGTTCATTGCCCGGGTGCCCCGAATGCCCCTTGACCCAGTACCAGCGCACATCGTGCTTGTTGCGCAGTTGGTCCAGGGCCTCCCACAGCTCACGATTCTTGACGGGTTTCTTGCTGGCGGTTTTCCAGTTGTTTCGTTTCCAGCCATCCATCCAGGTGGTAATGCCCTTGCGAACGTACTCCGAGTCGGTATGGATATCCACGCGACAACGACGTTTCAGGGCGGTCAAGGCTTCAATGGCCGCCCTGAGCTCCATGCGATTGTTGGTGGTTTCGGCTTCGCCCCCCTTGAGTTCCCGGCGGTGGCCATTCCATTCCAGCACCACACCCCAGCCGCCCGGACCGGGATTTCCCCGGCAGGCGCCATCGGTGTAGGCGGTGACGACATTGGAAGACAAATTCAGCTCCTCTTTCGGTTATGACTCAGTCCGCCGGGGACGGTACCCGGCCGGATGACGGGGCGGCGACCATACCAGTGAGGGCTGATGGGGGTCGCGCCCGGGGGCTGTTTACGGAAAACCGCGGCCCAGGCGGCTGCCGGCCAGGGCCCGGGCAATCGCGAACGCCCCCACTGCTCCAACCAGCGGCTACGACGAATGAGCCAGGGCTGATTGATGGGCAGACGATAAAAATAGCGCTCCATTGCCAGCAGCTCGAAACCCAACAGCTGCATCCAGTCGCCGATGCGATGTTCTGCCAGCAGTCGTGCTCCATTGCCATAGGGCGGGCGGCGAAGCAGTTCCCGAAAGCCCCAGAGGCTGTAGCGACTGAAACCCAGCATGAAAATATGTCCGCCGTGGGCCAGCACCCGATCCGCCTCCCGCAGGCTGGCGTGGGGGTTGGCAGCGAACTCCAGGGTGTGCGGCATGACGACCACGTCGATACTGCCGCTGGCAACGGGCAATGCCGCAAGATCAGCGACAATGTCCGCCGGTGCGGCGGCATCCACTACCAGTCGACGATTGACCCGACAGTGCTCCAGCAGGGCCGACATCTCGCTCCAGTGTCCCAGCTGCAGCAGCCGCCCCCCAAAAAGGCGCTCGGTGAGCCGCCCCGCGAGCAGCCGTTCGCATGCCAGGGTGGCCCGGGCCAGGGGGGTTTCGAACCAGGATTCCGATGTTGATGCCGCCATCCCGCCAGTAACCCCACGCTGCATCCCGGGGCACAGCATAACCGGCCCTCGCCCGGGCGCCAACCGGTCTCGGCGATGCCTCGAAAACATTTCCCCAAGGTGCTATTTTTGTTGACCTTTTCCCCAGTACGGGTAGGATAGGCGCCATGCCAGAAGTGAGCGTCGTTCCGGTCCTGAGAGACAATTTCGTGTGGCTGCTCCACGGTGAACAGCCCGACCGGGTCGCCGTGGTGGACCCTGGCGAGGCAGCCCCGGTTCGAGAAGCGCTGACCACTCGCGGCCTCACCCCTGAGGCAATCCTGGTTACCCACCGACATTGGGACCATGTGAACGGCATCGAAGCGCTGCTCGAGCATTGGCCGGTGCCTGTCTATGGCCCGCGCGATGAACCCGTTCCGGCGCGCAGCCACGCCCTGGCCGACGGTGATCGGGTGGAATTGCCCGGCCTGGGGCTGGAATTCGATGTGCTGGCCATTCCCGGCCACACCCTGGGCCATATTGCCTACCATGGGCATGGCCTGCTTTTGAGCGGTGACACCTTGTTCGCCGGTGGCTGTGGACGCATGTTCGAGGGTACGGCGCCGCAAATGCTGGCATCACTGGACCGGCTGGCCAACCTGCCCGCTGAGACCGAGCTTTACTGCGGGCATGAGTACACCCTCAAGAATCTGGACTTCTGCCACGCGGTGGAGCCGGACAATGAAGCCATTGCACAGGTCCGAGAGCGGGCCGAGGCGCGTCTCGCTGATGGCCTGCCATCGCTGCCAACGAGCCTGGCAATGGAGCGAGACTACAACGTATTCCTGCGCTGCCGGGAAGCCAGCGTGCGCGAGAGCGCCAGCCGGCGGGCCGGCAGGGAACTGAACAGCCCGGAGGACGTGTTTTCAGTCATTCGTGACTGGAAAGACGGCTTCTGAAGAAGCAACCAAACAGAGACCGAATCAATGACAGGCAAAGCCATTGATCAGCACGCCCGGCTGCCGCGCCGGGGACGATTGCAACATGCCCTGATCCCCCTGCTCCCCCTGATCATCGCCGGCTGCGGCACCATGCCGTGGATGGATCAGGAGTACGAAGCGGACCCCACCACCCCGGAAGTGGGCCTGGTCCCTGAGCTGGAAGGGGATGCCTATCGCCAGACCTTGAATACGGACTTTGAACTGGACTGGCGCGATCATGCCACCCACCTGGTGGAGGCGGAATCCGAACAGGACTCGGAACCCGCCGATGTCTGGGAGCGGATGCGGCGGGGCTTTGCCATGGAGGAACGCCAGCATCCGCGGATCGAACCCCAGATCCGCTGGCATGAACGGCATCCGGGCTATCTGGATCGCGTCGCCCGCCGGGCGGAGCCCTTTCTAACACATATTCTCGACGAAATCGAAGAACGGGGCCTACCCATGGAAATGGCCCTGGTGCCGATCGTGGAAAGCGCCTATGACCCCTTTGCCTATTCCCACGGACGGGCTGCGGGCATGTGGCAGTTCATTCCGTCCACCGGGCGCCATTTCGGTCTGAAGCAGAACTGGTGGTATGACGGCCGACGGGATTTCATAGCCGCCACCGATGCCGCCCTGACCTATCTGGAATCCCTGGCCGACCGCTTCGGCGGCGACTGGGAGCTGGCGCTGGCGGCCTACAATGCCGGCGGCGGCAATGTCTCCCGGGCCATGCGCCGCAACCGGCAGCGGGGCGCCGACCAGGACTACTGGAGCCTGCGCCTGCCTCGGGAAACCATGCACTATGTACCCAAGGTCCTGGCATTGCGGGACGTGATTCAACAACCCGAGGCCTACGGCATTAACCTGCCCGACATCGACAACGAGCCGCGCATTGCCGTGGTGGAGCTGGACGGGCAGATCGATCTTGCCCTGGCCGCGGAACTGGCCAACCTGCAGATCGACGACATCTACCGTCTCAATGCCGCCTTCAATCGCTGGGCCACCGATCCGGATGGTCCCCATCGCCTGGTGGTGCCCATCGACCGCAAGACACAGCTCGAGGAGGCGCTCGCGGAACTGGACCCGGATGACCGCCTGGCCTGGCACCGCCACCAGATCCAGCCGGGTGAGAGCTTGATCAGTATTGCCCGGCAGTACAACACCACAGTTGAACTGCTCCAGGACGTCAATGAGCTGCGCGGCAATGTGATTCGTGCCGGTCACCACCTCCTGGTGCCCCGCTCCATGGCCTCGGCGGACAGCTATTCCGGCAGCGTCAGTCAGCGCCTGGCACGGATTCAGAACACCCAGCGTGGCGATCGGGAACAGGTCAGCCATCAGGTCCAGCCGGGGGAATCCTTCTGGTCCATCGCCCAGCGCTATGATGTGGGCGTCCGCCAGCTGGCCCAGTGGAACGGCATGGCCCCAGGCGACACCCTGCGCGCCGGACAATCCCTGGCGGTCTGGGTGGAAGACGCCGATAATGCGCGCATCGCCAGCCCCCTCCGGGCCGGCCCCACCGACCGGGAACGGCGAGTGAACTACCGGGTGCGCAGCGGCGATTCCCTGGCCCGCATCGCCAGTCGTTTCGGTGTAAGCGTCAACGACCTGCTGCGCTGGAACAGCCTGTCCGCGGATGACTACCTTCAGCCGGGCCAGCAGTTGACCATCATCGTGGACGTAACCAATACATCCGGGAGCTGAGCCGACCTCGGTCAGGTCGCTGAACTGGCCCAGAAGGCCGCTGGCCGGTAAGATTCCCTGCATCGACTTGCGAGCCCCGCAGAGCGGGGCTCATTGATTCTGGAACGTATCCCAAGGGGAGATTCGAGATGGCATTTCTCAAAGGCAAGAAAGCGCTGGTGGTGGGACTGGCCAGCAACCGCTCCATCGCCTACGGCATCGCTCAGGCCATGCACCAACAGGGGGCAGAACTGGCCTTCACTTACCAGAACGAGAAGCTCAAGCCGAGGGTGGAGAAGATGGCAGCCGAATTCGGCTCCGAGCTGTGCTTCCCCTGCGACGTCACCAGTGACGAGGAAATCCAGGCGGTCTTTGATGGTCTCGGCAAGGCCTGGGATGGCCTCGACATCCTGGTTCACAGTGTCGCCTTCGCGCCTCGCGAGGCCCTGCAGGGCGGTTATCTGGAGAGCGTGACCCGCGAGAACTTCGCGATCTCCCACGACATCAGCGCCTACAGCTTTGCCGCCCTGGCCAAGGCCGGTCGGCCGATGATGGAAGGCCGCAACGCCGCCCTGCTGACCATGAGCTATCTGGGCGCTGAGCGGGCCATTCCCAACTACAACGTCATGGGCGTGGCCAAGGCCAGCCTGGAAGCCAATGTGCGCTTCATGGCTGCAGACCTTGGCGCCGACGGCGCCCGAGTCAACGGCATCTCCGCCGGCCCCATCAAGACCCTGGCGGCCGCCGGCATCAGCAACTTCCGCAGCATGCTGGACCACGTCAAGCGCATCACCCCGCTCAACCGCAATGTGACCATTGAGGAAGTGGGCAACACCGCCGCATTCCTGTGCTCCGACCTGGCCTCGGGGATCACCGGGGAG
>NZ_SLKM01000151.1:0-10453 GCF_007134575.1 Natronospira sp. | reverse complement strand
TTGCCGCTGGTCGCCACAACCCAGGAAGTCCTGCAGGCCCAGCAGATGATCGAAGTGGCCAAGCAAAGCCTGGATGCGCGCGGCCAGGATTATGACCCCGCCATCCCGGTGGGCGCCATGATCGAGGTCCCCTCTGCGGCCCTCACGGCCCATCAGATCGCCCGCCATGTGGACTTTCTTTCCATCGGCACCAACGACCTGATCCAGTACACCCTGGCCATCGACCGGGTGGATGATCATGTCAACTATCTCTACGACCCGGTCCATCCGTCGGTCCTCAAGCTGATCTCCAATACCCTGCAAGCCGGACGGCGTGCGGGCATTCCTGTCTCCATGTGCGGCGAAATGGCAGGCGACCCGCAGTACACCCGGCTATTGCTGGGTCTCGGGCTACGGGAGTTTTCCATGCATCCCTCGACCCTGTTGGAGGTCAAACGGGTGATCACTCGTACCCGCCTCGATGAACTGCGCGGCCGCACCCGAAGCTTCCTCCAGAACAGTGACCCTGCCCGTGCCCCTGACCTGTTACGACGGCTCAATGCAACGCATTAGCAGCCAGCCGCCCTGCAATTCCTCACGACTACTGCTAGTATCAGTTGGCTGGGCGGCAAAATGAGCGGGCCTTGAGGCCTGTCGAGCCCAGAGGGAGCCGGAAAATGATGCGCAGAATTGTTGTGATCAATCCCAAGGGTGGATGTGGCAAGACCACCATTGCCACCAACCTCGCCAGCTATTATGCCGTCGCTGGCCATCGGACCTCGATCATGGACTACGATGTCCAGGGTTCAAGCTGGCAATGGTTGCAGTTGCGGGGTCCGGACCGCCCCCATATCGATGGAGTGCGCGCTGCGGAGGCCGTACCGGGGGCTACCCGTGTCTGGCAGACCCGGCCGCCGGAAGGCACAGAACGCCTCATCGTGGATACACCTGCCGCCCTGGACTACCACCGACTGGTGGAGGCCACCCGGGGAGCCCAGGCGATCATCATTCCGGTTTTGCCTTCGAACATCGATATTCATGCCGCCTCCCGCTGCGTCGCCGACCTGCTGATCAAGGCCCGCATCAGTCGCAGAGGCGACCGCCTGGCAGTGGTGGCAAACCGGGTAAGGCGCCACACGCGTGTCTATGCAAAACTCGAGCGCTTTCTCAATAGTCTGGAAATCCCCTTTGTAACCACGTTGCGGGATACTCAGAACTATGTTCGAGCAGTCGAACAAGGCATCGGCATCTTCGAACTAGCAACGTCGGAAACGCAGAAAGACCGGGAACAATGGCAGGCGCTTACCGACTGGATAGAATCACGGCCCGTTCACCAACTGATTCATACGCGAAACCTAAAGACAAAACTGTAGAACTCTCTCCTCGAGCCGTTTCAATAGTAATACCGGGATTTAAGGGCTTTTAGCCTGGTTTACCCCCAACCAATACAAACCCAGCTGCCCCACGGCCTCCAGAAAGGCCTCGGAATCTATGGCTTTTTGCACATAGCTGTTGGCGCCCAGGGAATATGCTTCTGCCTTGTCCCGGTCTTCCGCAGACGACGTTAGCACCACAACGGGCAGGAAACGGTAGCGTTCGCTTGCTCGCAGCTTTCGAAGCACCTCGAAACCGTCTACCCGGGGCATTTGCAGGTCTAAAAGAACCACCACGGGAAGGGATGGGGGCGATGAAGCAGACTCACCTTCAAGGTGCAACATTTCAAGTGCTTCCACCCCGTCCCTGGCAACCCAGATCTCGTTACTAATACCACATTTTCGCAAGGCCCGAACGGTAAGATCTACGTCATCCTGGTTATCTTCAACCAGCATAATCGGCCCATCAGCGACTTCTGCTCGGCCCGCCATCTCACCGTTCATCTTCAACTCCTGGCTGCGAACACTGATTTACTCCGAAACCAAAGCAGAAAAGAAAGCGAGCACCGCCCCCCTCATCACTCTCCGCCTGGATCCAGCCCTGATGGCGCTCCATTACCCGTCTCACCGTGGCCAGACCAATGCCTGTACCCTCAAACTCCTGCCCGCTGTGAAGTCGCTGGAAAGGCTCGAATATCCGATCTACATAACGCTGATCAAACCCTGCGCCATTGTCCCACAACTCGAAACAGCTCCCCCCATCATCCCTTTTTACCAGCTTCAGTTCCACCCGGGGCTGCTCTTTCCCACGAGTAAACTTCCAGGCATTTTCTATCAGGTTTTCCAATGCCATCCTGGCCAAGGCTCGGTCGGCCGATACAGCCAATCCAGGCTCCACAAACCATGCTACCTCATGTTCCGGATTATTTTCCTGTAGCTCCAGGCAAATTTCCGACGCCAGATCACTGAGGGAGATAATTTCTACACGCAGGTCTGCCTGAGAGACCCGGGCAAGACGCAGAAGATCGTCTATCAGTGCTCCCATTCGACGTGCAGCCGCCCGGATCCGCTGAAGGTAGTTTCCTGCTGCCCCATCCAGCTGGGCTTCGAAATCCTCCTCAAGGGCCTGAGCAAAGCCGTCGATTGCCCTCAGCGGCGCCCGTAGGTCATGGGAAACCGAGTAAGAGAAAGACTCCAGCTCACGGTTTGCCAGCTCCAGCTCGCGAGTCCGCTCGGCGACTCGCCATTCCAGGGACTCGTTCAGCCTGAGTAAAGCTTCCTCCGCGTCAGCACGTGCACTGACGTCAACAATGAAGCTAAGAAAGGATTCGGGCTGCCCCTGGCTATCCCGAATAACCGAGGTATACCAGGCGCAGCTGAGCAATTGCCCATCGCGGGTCCAAACTCGAACCTCGTATTGTGGTCGCGTCCGGGGGTTAGATGTAATTGTTTCCAGATAACCGGACAAGCCCGGCCAATCCGGTTCATAGACAAACCGCCAATCAGACGGGTGATATCCAAGAACCTCTTCAGCCGCCCAACCAAACATGTCCTCGGCTCGAGCACTCCATCCTCTCACCCTGAAGTCCGGGTCCCACTCCACCACTGCCACAGGCGATTCTTCGACATGGAGCCTAAGGCGTTCAAGCGTTGTTCGGCGCTCTTCATCTGCCTGACGAAGATGGGCCTGCAAATCCCGAAATTCCCGACTCATTTCGGGCCGGCTCTCCCCATCTTTCAAGCTCATCCCATAGCGAATTCGCTCGATCTGTTTCAATAAGGGCGAAACATTGCCTCGCACAAACCGTCGACTAACCCAATAGGTCAATACCGCCGTGGTCAGCAATGCTGCAAATAACAGGATAAGAGATAGCTTAAGGTAACGAGCGGCCTGCACTTGATCGTCGGTGATTGGCACGGCGGCAACGGCATATACGCTCCCCCGCTCATCAAGTGAAACTTCATATGCCACGTGGCGGCGCTCCACCCCGTCCAGGCCTTCCATTACCAGACTGATGAACCCGTCCTGCACCTGTTCACGGAGCACTTGGGCACCGTCCACTCGGTGTCCAACCCAGCGCTCTGACTCGACATTTCGGAACAATACTCGTCCATCTTCATCCACCAATGTGAGGATATAGCTTTCCGGCAGCGCTGCCAGTGCCGGTGGGAGGATGCTTTCCACAGGGTCTAACGCTAAAAATACTACCGCCCCTTGCTTACCCGGAATTGCTCGTGCCACATGAATCACCGGCGACTCTCTGCCAGAATCAGCAAACGGAAGCATTGCATCACCAATGACCGTAGTACCCGCTGTCACGGCCCTACGGAAGAAGGATGCCTCACTCAAATCAGAGTCGGAATCCGCAATAAGTGCAGCACAGTCGACCGTACCATCTGCATCAATTACCCCGGCGTTGAAAAGATAGTCGGACTCATCAACAAGACGACGATAGTCCGGCTCGCATGGGGATACCGCAGTGGCATGCTCGGCGAGCACTCTCAGTAAGCTTCGTGCATACTCGAATTGGTTACCATGAGCGCGCGCAAGTGCATCAGTAATACGCTCGGCCTGTTGCAATCCTCGCTGTCTTTCGGCCGAATAAACCATGCTGAAGTAGACGATGAAAGATAGCAGGACAGGCACGACAGCCAAGATCACCACAATGAAGAGCTGACTGGAAATCGAGAGGCTGCCCAAACGCATGGCATCATTCTCCCCGCCATCACGGCGTTGCCGGTGCCCATCCATTCAGCCAGCCAGCACGCAGCCGACGTTCTCCATCAATGAGGGCGGTCCAGGCAAGCAGAATACCTTCTTCGGTAGCCACCGCCGCCGGTACCCCGCTGCTGCGGGCAGCGCTCAGCTCTGTTAATGGGCGTGCTGGGCCAAGACCGTTCTCCCCGGCTTCTCGCCCCATGATAATCGCGCCCTCATCACCTTCTTCCATCCAGAACAGCACTAAACCTTCATCATCCCCGGCCATGGCTACCCGACCCAATGGCCTTCCCTCGTCCACTCGTCTTGACTCTACGACTTGACTGCTACCTGAGTCATCGAAAGCAAAGCGGACTTGCCCGTCACCAGCGGCAGCGGTGTACCACAGGACGGCGCTTCTGTTGCCGACCGCTTGCGCCGCCGGGCCATTGACGGGGCACGCGGCAATATTCCAGCCATCGTCACGGACCGGGCGTCGCTCTGCTGCGTGTTCCGGTCTGACGGAATAAATATCACGGATTTCTTCTTCACTTCGATTGCGATAGAACACCCGCGGCCCATCACTCTCCAACACCGTCGCCGTCATGCAGCAGTCGCAGACTCGGTCATCCAGTTCCTCATCATGAACCGGCTCATTCTGACCTGGCTGAAAGCGTGCCCAGCGCAAAGTCATGCTGCCATTGCCATGAGAATGCCCCGAATGCCCATCCACCGTATGTCGGCCATCAAGCCAGCTAACGGCGAGTTCCCCCGTTGGCAATACCGTCGATGACAGGAAACCGTGCTCGGCCTGTCGTCCCTTCCCATGGAGGATGAAAGGCTCTCCCCAGCTCTTTCCACCATCCTTGGACCAGGCGGCGTGGATGTTGTAGTGATAGGTACCGGGCCCGCTTCTCACCAGCCAATGGGCAAACAGCCAGTCACCCACAGGCCGTACACCCGGGGTGTCCGCCCAGTTGGCGAACCAGTCCTCACCACTACTGACTGTCATCGGCTCGGACCACTCCACTCCATCATGCCGCGCAAACCGAAAAGCATGACCACCGTTCTCCTTGCCTGCCAGCCACGAGAGGTAAACCTGCCCCGAATCATCGACCGATAATCTGGGTGCAAAACTCTCCGAATCCGTCACGGGAAGGTCGATCTCATCCAGCGCCAGCGGGGGCTCCGCTTCACCGCAACCTGATAAGGACAGCAACGCGGCGATCAACAGGAGCAATAGCCCGCCATAAATCCTGTGGCTAAGGGATGACGGTACGGCCTCAGACCTTGAGCCAGTGGGTCGACTGTCCCGGGTTTCATGTCTCATTTTGGCCTCAGTTGCAGCTCATATTGGGGGTCACCGGGGAGGAAAGGGCTGGACCTCCCGGACTTCCAGTCATCATGCCCCATACGGTACCAGGGTGAAAGAAAGTGACCGCTTTGGCCTCCGGGCATATGAAAGATCCCTGATTGTTCATCTCCGGGGCTGACCACCATTCTCTGAGAGGCACCAAAATTCCCCAACTGCACTCTGGGTAGATTGCTGTCGCCCGGCAGGGCCGCCGGGGTCAGATTCAGCCAGCGCCGGAGCAGTGGATTCATGCTTCCGAAGGGGTGCTGGATTTCAACCCGGTTTCGCTCGCCCCAGGAAACCAATTCCGTATCCGAATTCTCCAGGCCATGATTGTCGATCACGGCATCCATCGCCGATACCAGCAGCGCCTCCCAATCGTCATCCTCAGGCGGCAAAAGATGAGGGGGTTGAACCTCCAGGAGGCTGCGCACTGCTCGCTCCCGCTTCAGGATGGGGCGCATGTCGAAATCCGGATGGGCCTTGAGCACCGGGTGCAGGAGCGGCCCCAAAGCCCGGCCATGAACCGCCTGACGGAAATCCCGCAGCAAGGGATAGCCGGTCGATTCGGGCCAGGCATGACCATGCCAGCGGGCCACTGCCTGGTGGAAACGATCCCTGCCGACAGTGGACTCCCCGGCCCGCACCGCTTCCAGGGCCAGTGGGACCCATTCATAAAGCAACCGGGCTTCGTCATCGAGCTGGATGGCCAACATATCGGCTTCATCAAAGCTTTCCTGCTCGAACAGGCGGTCACGGATCTGCCGCTGGCGGGCAGCAATGGGGTACCCCCCGTCACCCACTTTTTTCAGATCCTCTCCCCCGGCGACCCGCGCATTGGCCGTCCAGAGACGCTGATGATCGGGACGCAAAAGGCGGGGATAGTCGGCGGCTGGCAACCAGCCACCCTTGAGCTGGAACTCGCTGGAAAGGGGTAGGGGCTCCCCGGGCTGCTGCCAGTTTCCCCGCCTGGGAATCCGCCCCGCAATCGTCCAGCCAATGTCACCAGCGGAATCCACCATGAGGATGTTCTGGGGCGGCATACCCAGTGCGGCAGCCGCCTTGCTCGCCTCTTCAAGATCCCGCGCCTGGTAAAGACCCAGAAAATCCATATTGAGGGCGCCCGACAGGGCACCGTTCCAGACCAGCACATGTTCATCGTCGCCGGCGGTCGACACCACTGGTCCCCACTCGGTCCAGGGGTAATGCACAAGGCGATCCTCACCGCCCCGAACTCGAATCCGTTCCTCATGTTCTTCAATGGGAGCACTACCTCCGGGTCGGCGGTAATGGCCCGGCGAATCATCGTCCGGCTCATGGCGCTCGAGGCGCACCCGGGTCGACCACTCGCCGTAACTGTTAGTAAAGGCCCAGGCCACCCAGCCATTGCTACCTGCGATAATCCCAGGCGTTCCCGGCAGACTGACGCCACTGAGATTCAGCTGCCGCTCACCGTCCAACTCAAGGCGAAGTCGGTACCAGGTATTGGGCAGTGACAGGCCAAGATGCATATCCCCGGCGAGCAAGGCGCGACCATCCGGCCCCAGCTCGGCACTTACCGCCCAGTTATTGCTGCCCACCAGAGGTTCTTCGCCACGGAAGAGCCGCCACGGATCGGTCACCACATCCTCGAACTGACGAGTATCCAGGGCCTCGACCGAGGGCACTGGCGGTAGCGCCGGATAGGGCTCCTCGACGATGGGGGCATCCATGGGGTCGGCAGGGTCAAGCAGAAAGGCCAGCACCTCGCTGGGTAGGGCATCCGCCATCTGTGCCATTCGCAGACTACGCATGGCCCGCTGATCGGTGAGATAGAAGTACATGGCCAGGTTTACCAGCAGGCTATCGGCTTCCTGCCAGGGCTCGGGACGGGTGCGCAGCAGCCAGTATTCAGGCGGCCGGGCTGCCAGGGCCTCCAGGCCGGCATTGACCCCCTCGGTATAGGCACCCAACATGGCCCGCTCTTTTGCGCTCAGGTTTTCGAGTGCCTGTTCGGCCAGGGCACGGCCCCGCCAGCGGCGACGCTCCCGATCAAAATCCACTGCCACCTCACCGAACAGGGCCGCCATTTCACCCGCGCCCGAACGTCGCAGGGTGTCCATCTGAAAAAAGCGAGACTGGGAATGGATGAAACCGCTGGCACGGACGAGATCATCCAGGTCTGCCGCCTTGATGGTGGGCACACCCTGCGCATCCTTATATACCGTGACCGGGGCCGTGAGTCCGGGGACCGAGTAAGCACCATCTGTGAGCGGCAGGCTGGCGCGCAATAGCAAATAGGCCACTGCGATCAGCAGGGCCACCGTCAGGCCCAATCCGCCCACACCCCATATCATGATGCGCTTAACCATCGCCTCCTCCTTCGGTGCCTCACCGGGATTCTGGCACAAGCTGCGGGCGGGGGCGATTCTCTGGCGAATCCAATTAGTCGCATCAATGACCAAACTGACCGACGAACGGGATCAATCCTTGCCGAGAAACCGGCTCCGTGCTTATTCTTGGCGGGTCAAAACCACTCGGCCGGCTCAGTAGACGCTGAATCAGGGGGGCTCGAATGCTTGTCTTCCAGTATGGCTCCAATCTTTCTTCCCGACGCCTGAACAGCCGCCAGCGGCTGGGCGGCGCCGCCCGTGTCGTTGGCATAGCCCGTACCCGACACCCCTATCAATTCTGCTTTCCAGTCTGGGGTGGCATCAACGATTGCGCTGCCGCCGGCATCCTGCCCGGCGGTGAACGGCCCGTCTGGGGGGTGGTCTATGACATTCCACATCACTTCGTTGTTCGAAGCGAAACCGCCGACCATCCCACACTGGATGCCATAGAAGATGAGGGGCGGGATTATTGGCGGGGCCCCGTGGAACTGCTCAGCGCAGATGGCAAGGATTTCCCCGAGAACATCCAAACCTATCACCCCCGCCAGCCTCGTCAGGACCTGGTCACCCAATGGCACTATGTCCGTCATATCCTTGAGGGTGCACGGGAACACGCTCTGCCGCCGGATTATCAGAACCATCTGGTTGCCTGTATGCTGGACAATAATCCGAACCTGAAAACCCAACTGAACGAGACCGCGACACTCTGATCCAGCCTTGAGGGGACAAACATGATCTGGCTACCGGTAAGCAGTCTTTATGCGGGCCTGGGAGCATTGTTGTTGCTTGCCCTGGCCGGCCGTATCCCGCCCCTGAGGCGACGCCACCGGGTTGGCATCAACAGTGGTGGCCGAGAGGATATCGCCCTGGCCATGCGCGCCCACGCCAATGCGGTAGAGAACCTGCCATTGGGGCTGCTTCTGCTCGCCCTGCTGGAAATTCAGGGCATTCACGTTGGCTTTTTGCATTTACTGGGTGGTGGCCTGCTGCTGGGGCGCTTCCTGCATGCCTGGGGCCTGAGTCGCTCTGGCGGTATCAGTTTTGGTCGCTTCTGGGGTATGGTTCTCACCTGGTTGTCACTGATCATAATGGCGGGAATGTTGCTATGGCTGGCGTTGCCTCTGAGTCAGGGACAGACCTGAGTCATTACCTGCTATCGGAGACCGCTGAGATCAGGGAGCGTTTTGAGCGCAACCCCCTGTTCGTCCGCGCCTTCGCGGATCTTGTGGAGCCCCATGCCTACCGCAATCTTCTTGCTGCCTTTCACGGCTACTACCTCATCCTGGAAACCCTGATTCGACGCCGCCAGCAGTGGCTCATGGCCGGGCTGGCAAAGCTTCGGCTCAATAAGGCTGCGTGGCTGGAACAGGACCTGCAAGCACTCGGTGCCATGCCCGGCCCCGCCGCGCCACTGGCCCTTTTGCCACGCATTCAGTGTCTGCCGGAGGCGGTTGGCGCCTGCTTCATGAGCGAGTACATCGCCTGGAACGGGGAAGTGGTGGAGAAACACCTCTGCCTGGCCCTGCCGCAGCACTGTCGTGATGCGATCCGCTTCGTTACCGCCTATGGTCGCAGCCGGCACATGCAATGGCAGCGCTTTCTGGACTGGCTGGATGGTAACCACTGGTCAGAGGAAGACGAGCAGTTGATGCGTCAGGCCGCATGGCAGGGTTTCTCGGGCCTGGACGAATGGCTACGCTGCTCACTTGAGAGAAAACAGTGAGGGGCAAGGGTGAGGGGTTCAGGAGTCGAAAAGAATCTTTTCCTAACCCCTAACCCCTAACCCCTTAGACCCTGAGAATCTTCATCGCATTGGTCCCTCCGGCCACGCCTTCAAAGTCACCCTTGGTGAAAATCAGAAGCTCTTTCTTTTCCACCGCCCCCATGTTCACCAACACATCCGCTGCATCCTCAAGAATTTTCTTGGGATCATGGTGGAGGATGTCGTAGGGAACGGGATAAACCCCTCGATACAGGGTGACCCGCCGCCGGGTTCGCTCATGGCGCGTCAAGGCATAAATGGGAATGCCGGAACGGATTCTGGACATCCAAAGCGGGGTGGAGCCTGATTCGGTCAAGGCAACAATGGCACGCACATCCAGGTGATTGGCTGTATACATGCTGGCCATGGCAATGGCTTCGTCAATCCGTTCAAAGCGGCTATCCAGACGATGCCGGGAGCGCTGTGTCCGGGGTTGCTTCTCCGCGCCGACACAAACCCGCTCCATGGCCTCCACCACGCGCACGGGATACTGCCCCGTCGCCGTTTCCGCAGACAGCATGACGGCATCAGTGCCATCCATGACCGCATTGGCCACATCCAGCACTTCCGCCCGGGTAGGTCGCGGCTGGGTAATCATGGATTCCATCATCTGAGTGGCCACAATGACGACCCGGTTCAGGTCCCGAGCCTGGTGGATGATCATTTTCTGGACCGCCGGCAGCTCCGCGTCGCCGATCTCCACCGCTAGATCGCCACGAGCCACCATCACCCCGTCACTGGCCATAATGATTTCATCGATAGCTTCTACCGCCTCGGATCGCTCGATCTTGGCGATAATGCCGGCCTGGCCGCCAGCTTCTCTCAGCAAGGAACGGGCCTGATCCACGTCCTCGGCGGAGCGGGGAAAGGAGATTGCCAGGTAATCCACATCCAGATCCGCGGCGGTACGGATAT
>NZ_SLKM01000272.1:0-2621 GCF_007134575.1 Natronospira sp. | reverse complement strand
CCGTAATAAAAATCGATTAAGCTGTTTGTTTCCAATTCTTCTTATTGCTTGATCTTATATTGGATCATCGAGAAATATTTATTGAGTAATTCTATTCTTTGATTGGTAAGCATTTCATTAACTCCGGATATCCTAAAAAACAATTCGACTGTTTCATTTTCAGGATTAATGAAAATATCATCACATAGAAGTTTAATTATCAAAAACTTCCTTAAAGATTCCTCTGTTTCTTCAGAGTCAATAATGTTGAAATTTGAAGCCCTTTCATGGTACCTGGCAAAATCTAAAAAAATATCACCAAGGCTGAATATAAACCTAACACCATTTTTATCGGAAACAAACCTAATATCCAGCCGATGATCCCTGTCATTGGACAAATCATAAATATATTCTGCCAACAAGGTGTTTGATGCTATTATATTTGCATAATATTCGTCATATATATGATAATCGTCGCAAATCAGTTCAACAAATTTTTCAATCTTTGTAATGTGATCCTTTCCGATAATTAATCGTAAAGATCTATTTTGTAGATTTCGGCCCATATTTACTGCATTTGTAAGAAATATTTTTCAACAAATGACCTGTAGAAAGGTCTTAAACCAGGGGGGAGACTTCTTAGCATTTCAACTTCCCTTTCTCTAATACTATTATACTTAAAAAAATCATCAGGGTTACTAATTTCGTATTCTTTTGCTGTTGTTCCTTCCCTCCTATCTTCTTGTTCGCGCTGTAATTCAGCTCTTTCGTGTTCCAATAATCTTGTAAGAATTTGTTCCTGGCGCATAATTGTTTGTCTGGAAAGTTGCTTGCGCAACATATCAAGTTCTGATCTTTCCATGTCTCTTTGTAATTGATCAAGTTCTTGTCCAACTTCCATTCCCTGGTTTCGCATATCATCTGTCAGCTCCTTCAGTTTATTCCTGATAGCTTCTTGCTCGGCAGCCATTCTTGCCATTTGCTCGCTTAATGACATGCCCCCTTCACCTGTTTCTCCAGGCATAGGTTGTTGACCTTCTTGCAGTTGCTGTAACAATTCATTTAATTGTTCTTGCATTTGGCGAAGGTCCTGAAAAGAAGTACCTCCCTCCCCGTTTTGTGAATCCTCGCCAATGCCATCACCCATGGCCATTTGTTGTTGCATGTCTTGCAGACTTTCATTCAAAAGCAATGCAAGGTTGTTTATATGTGTCATTACCAGTTGCTGTCGTGATGCAGCCTGGTGCCGGCGTCTGTTTATCATATTTTCTATTCCGTGGCCCATCTGCATTTGTATTTCAGCAATTTCCCGGTTTACGAATGATTGAATGGCCATTTGCCGTTTGCTTAAGGCAATTAGCGAATCTTCAATCATTTGTAAATCACTTTGAATTTTTCTTTGCTCTCGCAACATTTCAAGGAACCTTGGATCATTAACATTTGCTTGTCTTGTTTCCAATAGCAATTCCTCCTGCGCAAAACTGGATCGCAAAAGGTTTTCCAATATCATTCGTATAGCCCTGGCGTCTTCAGCTAATTGCTGCTGGAAAAGATTTTGCTGCATTTCCTTAAGACTTTCAGATAAATTTTTCATTTTTTGCCCGGCGTCCTGTTGAAAAGGGGCAGCTTCCTGCTTATTATTCATTTGAAGTTGTTCCAGCGCCTTTTGCAAATCTTCTGAAATATTCTGTTCGTTCTCGCTTGTGTCATCTATGGGTTGCGGTCTTTGTAGTTTTTTTTTTTTTTTTCTGAATTCTTCCATCATTTCCTGCACCTTTTCAAAAGCATCACCGATGCTTTCCTGTTCTTCTGAAAGATCTCCGGCATCGCCATCACCCCGTGTCTCATTTTCTAATAGTTCTTGTTGTTCTGTAAGCTTATCAAGCCTGTTAATACTCTCTTCCAGAAGTCTCTCCATTGCAAACTGCCTGAACATTTCAAGTGCTCTGTCCATCTGATGTTCCAAATCTCTGAACTCAAAATCCATTTGGTCAAGCATCTCATAGACATCATCACGGCTTAAATTGTCCAACTCCTCCCTAATTTTATCAAAAAGCTCCTTCAGTTCATCAGACAAAACCTCATCAAATAGTTTTTGTAGTTCTTCCTGTTTCTCCCTGATCCTTTCGTTGCTTTCCATAAACTGTTCTGTCCTGGTATCGCTATCTTTTTTCATTTCAGATAGTTCTTGCAGCGATTTTTCCATTTCATCTTTCTTATCCAGCAACTCCTGTAATATTTCTCTTTGCTCCCATCCTAGCCTGTCTGAATCTAAAAGTTGTTTGCGTAGTTCTTCGATTTGGTCTCTTGCAGTTTGTGCCTCCCCTATTCCTTCGCTTAGGCCTTCTTCTATTCTTTCTTCAGTGTCTCGTCTCTCTGCTAAAATTTCTTCTTCAGTAGGAATGTAATATGTAAATAATTGGCTTCGGGAGCTTTTGGGACCACGTACTGCATCGTTGTCAAAAACTTCAAAATAAATGTCAACTGTTTCTCCGGGCTGAACGTATATGCTTTGCAAATCAAAGAAATGCATAAAACTCTGATTTCGTAAATACGGATCAAAATCTACGGCCTCCTTCACATAGGGCACTTGTTCTCCACGTCTCACCTGATACTGGTCCATTACCCTGTAATTAAAATTT
>NZ_SLKM01000142.1:0-2630 GCF_007134575.1 Natronospira sp. | reverse complement strand
GGGCTCGTCGGCAGGGATGTAGAAGCTTCGTGAACTGTTATGGTTGCCGGCGTTGATGAGGATGTATTCACCGCTCTGGGTCTCGGAGACGGAGACGAAGAGACCGTCATCTTCCTCGTCATAGACCACCCGGTCGGATTCGGGATCTGTGCCCAACTCATGATGACGGACGCGCTTGGGACGCTGATTGTCATCGCGCTCGATGTAGAAGAAGCTGGCTGAATCCGCCGCCCAGACCACATCGCCCCCGCTTTGCTCGATGGTTTCCTGGTAATCCTCGCCGCTGTCGATGTCACGAATGCGGATGGTGAAGTACTCCGAGCCCACCGTATCCACGCCGTAGGCAATCAGCTTGTGGTCGGGGCTGTGGCTCACTGCTGCGATATTGAAAAAGTCCTGGCCCTGGGCCTCCTTGTCACCATCGAAAAGGATGGTCTCCTCCGTTTCTCCCACGGGGCGGCGGGCAAAGATCGGGTACTCACCACCCTCGCGGAAGCGGGTGTAGTACTCGAAAGGCCCATCACGGCGAGGAACCGAGGCATCATCCTCCTTGATGCGTGCGCGCATTTCCTGAAACAGGCGCTCGCGCAGATCGCTGACGTCGCTCATCATCTCGTCGTGATAGCGGTTCTCCTCGTTCAGATGTTCACGAATGTCTTCGTCCAGTACGGCGGTATCGCGCAGGAGCTGCTGCCAGTTGTCGTCCCGAAGCCAGTGATAGGGATCAATTCGGGTTTCACCGTGCTGGGTGATTTCCTTCTCCCGGCGCTCGGCAACGGGCGCCTCGACCAAATCTTGTGCCTGAAATGCCTTGTGAGCCATTAATGCCTCGTCATTCTGTTGCTGTGTGGCGTTCTCGCTCTGACCGCAGGCAAGCAGGCCTGCGGCGAGGAACGGGAATACCCATGGAAGTGCCCCTTTCATTCTGCTGCCCTCACACTGGGAAGTGTCGGGAAAGATATCACAATGTGGCTTGGGGACTACGACGGTGGCCGTGGCCCTGCTAGGATTGGCCTCCGGATCTCCCCATGCCAGAAGGAAGCTTCCCATGCGTCGACTTGTTCTCCTGTTGAGTCTCTGCTTCAGCACCCTGGTCACCGGTGTCGCCCTGGCGGCCATTGAGCCCGCGCCGGAACGTGCGGAGGGAGAGGGCCCTTATGATCGCCTGATCCTGCGCGGTGCCACCCTGATCAATAGTACCGGGGCGCCGCCCAAGGGGCCGGTGGATATCGTCATCGAGGGCAACCGCATCGCCGATGTCCATGTGGTTGGCTACCCCGGCGTGGAGATCGATCCGGACGGGCGACCGGAAGCCGGCCCGGATGATCGGGAACTGGATCTGTCCGGCATGTATATCCTGCCGGGTTTTGTGGATATGCATGCCCATATCGGCGGTCGTGCCCAGGGGACGCCGGCGGAGTACGTGTTCAAGTTGTGGCTGTCCCATGGCATCACCACCATTCGTGACCCGGGCAGTTTCAATGGCATCGACTGGGTGCTGGACCATCAGCGTCGCAGCGAGGCCAATGAAATCACCGCGCCCCGCATTCAGGCCTATGCCGGTTTCGGCATGGAACACGACGGGCCGATCACCACCGAACGTCAGGCACGGCGTTGGGTGCGGTCAATGGATCGGCGTGGCGTGGATGGCTTCAAGTTCTTCGGCAGTCACCCCGATGTCCTGCGCGCTGCCATCGAAGAGGCGAGTGACCGTGGCCTGGGTACGGCACAGCACCATGCCCAGTTGGAGGTGGGGCGGGCCAATGTCCTCGACACCGCCGAATGGGGCCTGACCACCATGGAACACTGGTATGGGTTGCCGGAGGCGTTGTTCGAAGACCGCACTCTCCAGCACTATCGTCTGGACTACAACTATCAGGATGAGTATCACCGCTTTGCCGAGGCCGGCAAGCTTTGGCGGCAGGCGGCGGCGCCGGGCAGTGAGCACTGGAATCGTGTGCGGGATCAGTTGATTGATCTTGGCCTGACCATTAACCCTACCTTCAACATCTATGAAGCCAACCGGGATTTCATGGCCCAGCGCCGGGCCGAATGGCATGAGCAATATACCCTGCCTTCGCTATGGGATTTCTTTGAGCCGGATCGCCGGGCTCACGGTTCCTACTGGTTTGACTGGACCACCGAGGATGAAATCAACTGGCGTGAGAATTATCGCCTGTGGATGAAGTTCATCAATGACTACAAGAACCACGGTGGCCGGGTCACGGTAGGCTCTGATTCGGGTTATATCTACAAGATTTACGGTTTTGGCTTCATTCAGGAAATGGAACTGCTTCAGGAAGCCGGCTTTCATCCCCTGGAAGTGATTCGTGCAGCCAGTCTGCATGGTGCCAAGACGCTTGGCATGGACGATAAGGTGGGTTCCATTGAGCCGGGCAAGCTGGCCGATCTGGTGGTCGTGGAGGAGAACCCGCTGCAGAATTTGAAGGTGCTTTACGGGACCGGCGCCATTCGCGTTGATGACAATAATGAGCTCAAGCGGGTGGGTGGTGTTCGCTATACCATCAAGGACGGCATCATCTTTGACGCCGAGCAGTTGCGTGCCGATGTGCGGGAGATGGTGCAGGAGGCCAAGGACGAAAGAGACATCGAACGGCTTACGCAGCCGG
>NZ_SLKM01000045.1:0-2634 GCF_007134575.1 Natronospira sp. | reverse complement strand
GGGTGGCCGCGACTGGATGCATGCACTCTGACCTGATGGGTGCGTCCGGTGTGCAGACGGGCTTCCACCAGTGTCCATCCCGGCTGGCCGGCCACCGGATAGTGTCGCAGGGGTCGGAAATCGGTACGCGAGGGCTTGCCACTCTCGCTCACGAACACCCGGTTCTCACCGCTGTCACGGTGACTGCGGGCCAACGGGGCATCCACGGTGCAGGCCTTGGCCCACTGTCCACGAACCAGGGCCAGGTAGCGCTTCTCCACCCGATTGGCGCGCAGGGCGGCATGCAGACGGCGGAGCGTGGAGCGGCGCTTGGCAATGATGAGACAGCCGCTGGTCTCCCGATCCAGACGATGGGCCAGTTCCAGATAGCGGGCATCAGGCCGGGCCTGACGCAGGGCGTCAATCAGACCGAAATGCAGGCCACTGCCGCCATGGACCGGCACCCCGGAAGGCTTGTTGATGATGATCAGACGGTCGTCCTCGTAGAGAATCCGATCGCCCAGACGCGACTGCAGCCGCTCCGGCACCTTGCCGGCCCGCGTACTGCGACCGCTCACCGGCGGGATTCGCACCGAATCGCCCGCCTCCAGGCGGTAATGGGGTTTGGTGCGGCGCCGGTTGACCCGGACCTGTCCGGTTCTCAGCAGACGGTAGATCAGGCCCTTGGGGACGCCCTTGAGGACGCGGCGCAGATAATTATCGATGCGCTGCCCGGCATCCTCTTCACCGGCTTCCAGCAGCCTTGGGCCTTCCGACATGAGTCAGCGATTCCTTAGATTGAGTATATGGGGGTGGACTGTTATATTACCGGAGCGGTTCGTTCGCCCACAAACACGCGGCTCCGTGAGGGCCTAAAGGGCAAGACAGGATCCGGTTATCCGGACCCCAGGCGACGAATCCCAGCACGGCTTCAGAGTGCCGTGCGGCAAGGAACAGTATCGTCAGCTCTCAATGCAGAGCTATCAGGGGGAGTCGGCCGGCCCAGAATGGTCGCGGCTCCATCGTTTTCATCGCTCGACCGTTCCGGGCACGGCCCGTGGATGGACGACTCGAAAACGCGCTCCCATGCCTCGAGCATGGTCAGGAAGCGCCGAGTGATGAATGGCAGGATTTCAGGCAGCCACCACTGCTACGAGAGATTGGCGGCGCCCTCTTCATTCCAGACCAGAAGAACCTGTCCACGACAACGGCCTTTCATGACCCTGCCAGCGGCTGGTTGAGCGCTAGTGGGATTTTTTCATGAAGAGAATGCTGATCAACGCAACTCAACCGGAAGAGTTGCGCGTGGCCATGGTGGACGGCCAGAGACTCTACGACCTCGATATCGAAGTACTGGCCCGGGAACAGAAAAAGGCCAACGTCTACAAAGGCCGAATCACCCGCGTCGAACCCAGCCTTGAAGCCGCCTTCGTCGATTTTGGCGCCCAGCGTCACGGCTTCCTCCCCTTAAAGGAAATCTCCCGCTCCTATTTCAAGGAAGGTGCGGCGGACAGCCCTGGCCGCGTCAACATCAAGGACGCGGTGGTGGAAGGCCAGGAAGTCGTGGTCCAGGTGGACAAGGAAGAACGCGGCAACAAGGGCGCCGCACTGACCACCTTCATCAGCCTGGCCGGGCGCTTCCTGGTGCTGATGCCCAACAACCCCCGCGCCGGTGGCGTATCCCGCCGGATCGAGGGCGAAGACCGGACCCAGGTGCGCGAGGCCATGCGCAATCTCAACATTCCCAATGGCATGGGCGTGATCGTGCGCACTGCCGGCGTGGGCCGGACCACCGAAGAACTGCAATGGGACCTGGATTACCTCCTCCAGGTCTGGACTGCCCTGGAGCAGGCTGCCGGCGAACGCAAGGCACCGTTCCTGATCTACCAGGAAAGCAATGTCATCATCCGCTGCATCCGGGACTACCTGCGCACGGATGTGGGCGAGATTCTGGTGGATAGCCAGGAGATCTATAAGCAGGCCCACGACTTCATGTCCCAGGTCATGCCCCATAACCTGGGCAAGCTCAAGTTCTACGACGACGAAGTCCCGCTGTTCACCCGCTACCAGATTGAAAGCCAGATTGAATCAGCTTTCACCCGCGAAGTCCGTCTGCCCTCGGGTGGCTCGGTGGTGCTGGACCATACCGAGGCCCTGACCGCCATCGACATCAACTCGGCGCGGGCGACCAAGGGCGGTGACATCGAGGAAACGGCCCTCAACACCAACCTGGAAGCCGCCGACGAGATCGCCCGTCAGCTGCGGATCCGTGACCTTGGTGGCCTGGTGGTGATCGATTTCATCGACATGGGCCCCATGAAGCACCAGAAGGAAGTGGAGAACCGCCTGCGCGAGGCGCTGAAGATGGATCGTGCCCGGGTCCAGGTCAGCCGCATCTCCCGTTTCGGGCTTCTGGAAATGTCCCGCCAACGGCTGCAGCCTTCACTGGGTGAATCCAGTCAGGAAATCTGCCCTCGATGCAAGGGTGATGGTCGAATTCGCAGTGTTGACTCCCTTGCCCTGTCCATCCTCCGCATCCTCGAAGAAGAGGCCATGAAGGAGAACACCGCCCGCGTCGTGGCACAGCTTCCGGTCGAGGTGGGCACCTTCCTGCTCAATGAAAAGCGTGACCGGATCGCGGAAGTGGAACAGCGT
>NZ_SLKM01000054.1:0-2665 GCF_007134575.1 Natronospira sp. | reverse complement strand
GTGGAGGATTTCCGCGTGACCATTGGCGGCCGGCCGGCCCGCCTGGAAGCCGTGGAGTGGATTCCCGGAGATGAACCGTTTCCCGAGGGTCTTCCGCCCGCCGAGGCCGAGGTTGCCGGGGTGCCGCCAACGCCGCCGGGTCGGCTGGTGGTGCTGTTTTTCCAGACGGATTACGTGCGCGAACGCATGACCGGGTTGTACCGCATGGTGCCGCGGGCCAGGGACCTGGTGGCGGGCTTGAGACCTCATGACCGGGTGGCAGTGGTGACCTTCGATGCCCATCTGAAACTGCACCTGGACTTCACAGCCGACCGGGAGGCGCTGGATGCAGTGCTGCGCCCAACGGTGTTGTTCCGGTCCGTGGAGCCCCTGCCGGACGGGGAGTTTCCATCCCTGGCCGCGCACTTTCCCTTTCAGGAGGCGCAACGGGCTGCCAGTCCGGAAGCAGCGCTGCGTATCACCGCTGAAGCCCTGCGCGAGATTCCCGGTCCCAAGACGCTCGTGTTCTTCGGCTGGGGATTCGGCCGCTTCGACCGCTCGGGGGTTCGGCTCGGACCGGACTACCACGATGCCCGTGCCGCGCTCGTCCGGGCCAGGGTGACGGTGCTCTCCCTGGACGTCACCGATGCCGACTACCATTCGCTGGAAGTGGCGATGGAGCAGCTGGCTTATGACACCGGGGGCTTCTACGTGAAGACGCACCAGTTCCCGGGCCAGGCGGTGGAGCGGGTGGCCCTGGCCCTGACCGGCCGCTACGTGCTGGTGGTGGAGCGTCCCGAGCAGTTGCGCAGTCGCCGGAACGTGCGCGTGGAGCTGGTGGGTCGGTCCGGCACGGTCATGGCCCGCCGCGAACTGGCCGATTAGCAGAAAGACGGCCCTTCCAACCCGGGAATCCACGTGCTGATCATTCCCTGTTGAGGCTCTCGGGGCGATCCCCTTTTTTGCGAGGGATGGCCTTGGAGCCTGGAGGGCGGGGGTACACTGGGAGCGGAGCATTCCCATGCAGGATCCCGCATCTTTGGTCGGGCGGCAGATCGGCAGCATGCGCATCTTGGAGATGCTCAGCACCGGCGGCATGGGCGCGGTCTACGTCGGGTACGACGACACCCTGCAGCGCCGTGTCGCGGTCAAGGCCCTGCACGAGCGTTTCCGGCTGGGAACTGAGGCGAGGGAGCGGTTCCTGCACGAGGCGCGGGTTCTGTCCCGCCTGAATCATCCCAGCGTGTGCACGATCCACGACTACATCGAGGGGGACGACTGCGACCTGCTGGTTCTCGAGCTGATCGAGGGACAGAGTCTGCGCCGTTTGTTGGAGACGGAGATGGAGGACGAGCAGCGATGGAAGGTCGCCCATGGGCTGGTCGAGGCCATGGTGGTGATGCACGGCGCCGGGGTGGTCCATCGCGATCTCAAGCCGGAGAACGTCATGGTCACCGGCCAGGGCGTGGTCAAGCTGCTCGACTTCGGTATCGCTCACCTGGTTCGTGATGAACTCGTCGCCGCCGGCGACGAGCGGGAACCCGGCGCCGCGCTGGACGACGTGGTGGTGGGAACCCTCGGCTACATGAGCCCCGAACAGGCCCGTGGAGAAGCGACCACGGCAGCCAGCGACATCTTCAACCTGGGCCTGATTCTCCAGGAGCTGTTTTCCGGGAGTCGGGCCATGGAGTTGGGCGCCACCCCCCTGGCGACGTTGCGGATGGCCATGGAGGGGCGGACCGTTCCCGTCGGCGGGGTCGACCCTGACCTGGCGAACCTGATCGAACGCATGAAGAGCCGTGCTCCGGGCCATCGCCCCTCCACGGTGGATGTTGCCGAACGCCTGGGTCTGATCATGGAGAAACCGCGGCGCCGCCGCCGCCGCCGGATTGTGGCCGCAGTGACCGCTGTGGTTCTGGTGTTGGTGTCAGCCTCCTTGGGCCTGTGGCAGCGCGAGCGTCGGCGGACGCGTACGGTGGCCGCCCTGGCCCAGAGTTTCGGCGAGGAGGTGTGGACGGCCGAATGGATGCTCCGGGTTGTCCACATGCGGCCTCGCCACGACATCCGGGAGGAGCGGGCTGAGGTCGTCCGGCGCTTGGCCGCGCTGGAGCAACGCATGGCCGAACTCGGCGATGTTGCCACCGGGCCCGGCGGCTACGCGCTTGGCCGGGGCTATCTTGCCCTGGGCGACCCGGCGACGGCGCGGGTCCACCTGGAACGTGCCTGGCAATCGGGCTACCGGAACCCGGAGGTGGCCAGCGCACTGGGTCAGGCCCTGAGTTCCCTGTACCGGGAAGAGTTGGCGAAGGTTCAGGGTGTGAGGAGTGAGCAGGAACGCAAACATTTGCGGGTGCTGATCGAGCGGGAGTATCGCGACCCGGCGCTGTTGCTGCTTCAAGACGCCGCTGCCGGCCAGGCCGAGGACGGTCTCCTGATCGAAGCACTGATCGCCTTCTGCGAGGATCGGCTCGAGACCGCGCTGGCCAAGGCGAGAGAGGCCTCCACGGTGGCGCCGTGGCTGCACGCGGCCATGAAACTGGAGGCCGAGATCTGGGTGATCATCGGCGACGATGCCTGGCACCGCGGCGATGTGGATGGGGCCATGGCAGCGTACGAGCGCGCCGGCGACGTCTTGGCCAGGGCCATCGATCACGCCCGCAGTGACCCGAGTCTCTATGAAGGCGAC
>NZ_SLKM01000238.1:0-10613 GCF_007134575.1 Natronospira sp. | reverse complement strand
CGGGATGGATTGGCCGTGCATGTGGTCAGTTCCTACTTCTGGCTGGTGGCAAGGGCCGATATTGGAACCACCTCCCCCACCATGTACAGTTTGCTGTTTCAGGATGAGAGTGGTGCCGTGGCATCAGTCTATCGAAGTTTTGGATCCGAATGAGCCGCTTGTCGGCAGGTAACTGGAATGACTGAAACCCTGGTAATACGTTTTTCCGATCCCGCGGATGAGCGGGTCGAAAGTTTCCTGATTGATGGCCAGGGCCAACGCCTGGGCACGCCAACCGTCCAGAACCTGGCCGATTGCGCCGAGATGGCCGAGGGCCGCCGGGTGATTGCCCTGCTGCCGGGCGAGAGCGTGACGCTGCTGGATGCGCACATTCCCACCCGCAAATACCAGCGAATGCTGCAGGCCGCGCCCTGGGTGCTGGAAGATCAACTGGCCCAGAATGTGGAGCGCCTGCACTTTGCCATTGGACCCCGCCAGGAAGATGACCGGGTCCGGGTCGCCGTGGCCGCCCATGAATGCATGCAGGCCTTGACCGAACGCTGCCAGAAAGCCGGTTTGCTGCTTGCCGGTATCCTGCCGGATTTTCTCGCCCTGCCCCGAAACGAAAACGAATGGACCCTGCTGATTGATGGCGAGCGGGTGCTGCTGCGAAGCGCTGACTGCGATGGCTTCAGCATCGACCGCAGCCTGACGCTGGAACTCATGGACAGCCTCTTGCCCGCCGAGGATGAGGAATCCCTGGGGCTTGATGACGGCGACGTCGATGAAGGTCAATCCGCGCCGGAGAAGCTGGTGTTGCTGCGCCCGGAGCAGGATCAGGCATTTGCCGAAGCCCTGGAAAGCCGATTCGGTGACCGGCTCGCCATTGACGACCGCCCCAGTGGTGAGCGGCCGCTGGATGGTCTCGTCCCCGTGGCCCCTTCCCGGCTGCCGATTGATCTGGCCCAGGCCGAATACAAGATGCAGCGCGAGCAGGATCAATGGTGGTACCCCTGGCGGCCGGTCGTGGGTGTGGCCGCGGCCTGGGTATTGGTGATGGCGATCAGCGAGGGGCTGCATATCCACCAGGTGGCCAATGAAGTGCAGGCTCTGGACGAGCAAGTGGAGTCCGTGTTCCGTGAAGCCCTGCCGGATGCAGAACGCTTCGTACAGCCACGCCTGCGCATGGAACAACGCTTGAATGCCCTGCGGGGTGGCGGCGTGGAAGGCGACTTCCTCCCCACCCTGGCAGCCATGGGGGAAGGCATGAGTGAGCTGCAGAACGGCAGTCTGCGTGGCCTGAGTTATCGCCCTGGCGTGCTTGATATCAATATTCGGGTGTCCGAGGCCTCCGCCCTGGATGCCTTTCGCGATGCCATTGCCGCCAGTGACCGCTATGAGGCCACCATTCAGTCCGCCAACACCCGCGATGATCATGTGGACGGCCGCCTGCAAGTCCGCCTGAGGGGGAATTAAGGATGTTTGATTCATTGCGTGACTGGTTTGAAGGACTTGAACAGCGTGAGCGCTGGATGGTTACAGTGTGCGCCGTCCTGGTGTCAGTCAGCGGGATTTACCTGTTGCTGGTGGAACCCTACCTGGATCATCGTCAGGATCTCATGAAGCAAGCCGAGGAACAGCGAGAGCTGCTGGCCTGGATGCAAGGCGCCGCGGCCGAAATCCAGGGCCTGGAGCGTGCCGGACGCCAGACCACGGCCGGCAGTGGACAGAGCCTGTTCGGCATCGTGGACAGCACATCCAAGGAGGCAGAGCTCGGCCGGGCCGTGCGCCAGATCACTCCTGATGGAGATCACTCCGTGCGAGTACGGATGGAGTCGGCACGCTTCGACTACACCCTGAAATGGTTGCAGGCGCTGGAGTCCGAGCACGGTATCGAAGTCACCCGAGTAACCTTTGATCAGACCAATCAGTCCGGTCGCGTCAACGTTGCCCTGACACTGGAACGGGAGGGAGCATGAAGCGAGGCCTACTCTTCTCCCTTGTGGGTATCGGTGCATTCCTGTTCTTTCTGATCGCGAAAACACCGGCGTCATTGATTCCCACCCTGGCCCCGGAGCACGAGCAACTCAGCCTTCAAGCCACCAGCGGGACAATCTGGAACGGTCGTATCGGCCAGATTCAGGCAGGTCCCATGCGCCTTGGGCCGGCTGAATGGAATCTGCGTGCCTCCCGTCTCCTCCTGGGCCGGCTCGATGCCGATATAAACCTTGAGATTGAGCGTGGCAATGTAGACGCCCGCATCGTCATGCGCCCAGGTGGTCGCATTGAGATTCCGGAAGCAACCGGGCTCAGTATTCCCCTGGCCCCCTTTGCGCCCGTATTCAATCAAGCAGCCGACAGCATCCATGGGGAAGCCGGCTTCCAGGCCCGCGATCTAGTCCTTCTGGGCGATACCCTGCAGCAGGGTGAAGTGGACCTGAGAGTCTTCGATCTGGTCCTCAACCTCATGGGGCGTCATGAGTTGGGGAACTTCACCGGTCATGCCAATGGTCAGTCCGCTGAATTCGAAGTGAACTTCTCGGACGTCGGTGACGACGGGCCTTTCAGGGTTCAGGGCAATATCGACTATCGGGCGGAAGAAAGGCGTTATGAGCTAGAGGCCAGAATCGGGGCGAGAGAGCATGCGCCGGCGAACCTGGCCGGCGCCCTACAGTATCTTGGAGAGCAGGATGAGGACGGTCTCTATCCGGTTCGCTTTGGCGGCCGGGTATTCTGACCCGGATCACATGAAATATTCATCGGGCCAGTCCTTGGTATTGGCCCCCACTGCCTTGCCGGCGGCAACCCGCTGGCGGTGACGCAATGACATGCGGTTTTCCGGCCACCAGCGTTTCACCGACTCGCGATACTCAGCCGCCAGATTACGCAAGGAATTATAGAGCGAGTCACTGTAGGCTACCTTGACCAACTTGCCGGCATAGCGAATCGAACCGGTCACGGTTCGCACACCCATCACTCGCCGAATGATGCCCATGTGGAGGGTCAGGCGGAAAAGGTCAGAGTCATGGACCTTGCCGGAATAGGGCCGACTGAGCAGTAAAGCGACATGGTAGGACTTGCTGGCACCCTTCCGGAGGAAAACAGCGTGAGGCACCGCCATGAGGTCGTCGGCGCGAAACTGGCGTCCCGTGTTACCCATGATAGACGCGGCAATCAGGCGATGCTGATCGGGATCCAACTCGAAGCGCTCGCAGAGTTCTCGCTTGCGATGCAAGCCACCGCGCTTCAAGCCCCACCAGATACCCCCTACAAGCATTGCCAGTCCCGCTACCATCAAGCCAAGCGTGGCCAGATCGTCCACTCCCAAAACCTGAATGTCGGTAAGCGCGATAAAGTCGTGCAGGGCAATCAGCGCTATCAAGGCGCCGGCAAGTGCCAAGCCGAATAACACCCGTCGCAGGAAATCTGTTTTCACAGTGCGATCATCATCGTTGGCCCCGGCACTGCCGCGACCTTCGACCTGCCCTCGCAAATTACAGTAGCGAACCGGGTTGTCCGCATACATTGCGAGCTGTTTGGCGCCAACATCCCTCGTCGCCACTACTTAAACCCCCCTTGTCACACCCTGAGTCAATGAAAAGTCACTAGATCTCTGGGATTTGACACCCGAAAACAACAACTTATCAGTTCTAGTTAAAGTGGATTTTCTCTACAGAACCACAGCAGGGGGTTCCTGTCAATGCGGAGACGACTCAATGGCGCCCAAGGTATCCAGACAATTGGCGAAAAATCCTCCCAGCTCACCAAAGGTCGCGCCCAATCGATGACCATCCGGGACCAACAGTAGGCGGTGGCCAACCGAGCGATCCAGGCTCTGCTTGGGAGGCACCACATCATCGTCCCAACCGTGAATAATCCAGGTTGGGACGCCATCCGGAATCATGGCCGAGGGGTGCTCAGGCATCTCAAACGCCGGTGCCATCAGGAACAGCCCTACTGGTGGGTGCTGATTCGCCGCTCGACAGGACACCCACCCTCCCATACTTGAGCCAACCAATAATCGGGCACGGGAGTCTTCTTCCAGGAGACGGCAAAGTTGCGCCTCCCGTTCCCGGCCATCCCGGGTGTGAGAGTAGTCAGGACTTTCCACTGTCAAACCACGATTAGTGGCAATATCAGCCAACAGGCGAATTTTGCTGCCCCATGGGCCACTTTCCATCCCATGGGCGAAATAGACGACTTCAATCACTCCACGCTCCCGCTCGCGTCATCGTCCTTTGTGGCTATCACCACCTGGTTCCGGCCACCTCTCTTGGTCTGATAGAGCGCCCGATCCGCCCGGCGAATCATATCCTGCAGACTGTTCTCACCAGACTTGCGTATCGTCATGCCGATACTGACGCTCAAGTCCCCTTCCAGAACATGATCAGAAAAGGCAGTTTGGGTTACCCGCTCCCGGATTCGATTGGCGACTTCCACGGCCTTGTCTCGGGTTGTTTCCGGCAGGACGGCCATGAATTCCTCACCGCCAAACCGCCCGACCAGATCAGAGCGGCGGGTTTCGTCGGTCAACAGCCGTGCAAAGCGCTTGAGGCAGAGATCTCCCTCGTCATGGCCATAACGGTCGTTGATCGTCTTGAAATGATCAATATCAATCATCAACAAAGCCATTCCATGACTGTATCGCTCGGCTCTTGCCAGCTCTTCCAGGGCAAGTGTCTCGATATGGCGACGATTAAATAACCCCGTCAGGCCATCCGTGGTTGCAAGCTCCTCTACCCTCGCGAATAGATTGGCCTTCTCCAGAGCAACCATGGCCTGGGTCCCCACAACAGACAACAACTCTCGTTCCTGATGATTGAAGGCAGGACCTTGTCTCCCCAGGGCCAGGAATCCATACCGGGCACCACTGACCCGCAAAGGCACGAGAACCGCACTGGAGTCGCCAGGCCGTGGATAGGCGAGCATTATCAACTCACCTTCTTCTAGCAGTTCAACCCGGCCACTCTGCTTTGCACGGTCGACAGCCGCACTCAAGCGGGTTGGAAGTTTGCTGAGCGATTTAATCGCTTGCTCATTGCCACGTTCCCCATTCAGGTCGTAATGCTCACCGTTGTCCGTGAACAGGACCATCGCCTCCACGTCAACCAGGTCCACGAGGTTCTCAGGCAAGCGGTCCAGTACCCGTTCGGGGTCGACAGATGCCGCGAGCCGGGCGGTTACCCGTTGAAGACGCTCGGACAATTCCCTTCGCTCCCTTTCACGGTCGATCAACCGCTCCCGAGCCAGGCGGCGGAGATAAAGTCGAAATAGAAAAGCGGTAACAAGAAAAGCCAGGATAAAGTATCCGACTATAGCCAGAGGTTGCCACCACGGGGCTGCTTCTACCCGTAACCGCAAGCTTTCGCCCTCCTCGTTCCAGACACCAAGACTGTTGGCCGCCTTTACCTGCAATGTGTAATGCCCAGGCGGGAGATTCGTATAAATGGCTTGATTGAACCGGGCCGCATCACGCCAGTCTTCATCAAAGCCATCAAGGCGATACTGAAAACGGTTCTTTCGGGGGTTGCGAAAGTCCAGGGCGCTAAAATCAACGGTGATGAAATTATCGTAATGAGGAACGGTGATCTGCGTATCCGAACCCAACAAAAGGTCATCTATCAAACGATCGCCAACCTGAACCGCCGTGATCGAAACTGGAGGGGGTGGCGAGCGCATCTCCATTTTCTCAGGCCGAAATACGTTGATCCCGTTCAAGCCACCAAATGCCAGACGTCCATCTTCCAGCTTCGCGACAACGCCGCCATTGAACTCATTGCTTTGCAAGCCATCACTGACATCGAAGCTGATAAACTCCTTACTCAACGGGTCAAGCCGAGTCAGACCCTGGGCGGTGCTCACCCAGACGTAGCCACTGGAATCCAGGGCAACGGCGTAGACGGAATCGCTTGGCATGCCATCGCCCTGGCTGTAACGTCGCCATTCGCCGGCATCCAGGTTCACCCAATAAAGACCGGTCTGAGAGCCCAGCCAGACGCTTCCGTCTTCAGCTTGATCAAAACCAAACACCCCACCATGTCGCAAGGATATATGTTCAGCCTCTCCACTACGATCATCACCAGCAATGAGATAACGGGGTCGATCCGCAGCCAGGTCATAGAGCAACAGGCCATGTTCCCCCGATATCCACAAATCGCTGTCATTCCTTAGCCAGATTGCATGGATATAGCCAAGGCGAAGTTCTTCTGCATCTAGCAGGACCTCCCAACGTTCGTTGTCGGAAAAACGAGCGGCAATGGATTCTTCCCAGGCAATCAGAAGATTACCGTAGCTATCGACAGTGATACTTGGTATCGGCGCCGCATAGTCCTGATCCAAGGCCTCAGCTACATTGACGGGAGCCAGCTTCATCCCGTCTTCCGCATCGGGATCATCCTGTCCGTACCAAAGACCGGATAGTGTGGCCACCCAAAGCCAGCCCTTTGAAGCAGTGCGAACACCGCTAATATGGGAGGCTTGAAGAGAGCGGGTTTCTTCATCACTGCGCCCGTGGAAGCGCCTAACCTGGCTCGCCTCTTCGGTGTCGGGCCAGTTCATTACCGCCAGGCCCTCCTGGGTTCCCACCCAGAGCTTGTCGCCCTTGTTCTCTATCGCCCAAACCACCGGATGAGGCAGGCTGTCTTCCTTGATCGGGTGATGCCCGAACTGGCCAAAACGCAAGGCCTGAGGATTGAGCCGCTGTGCCCCATGTGATTCGGTACCAATCCACAGTAGACCACTATGGTCCACCATGGCTGTCATCAGGTTATCTTCGGCAAGTCCTCGTGGCATGGACGGATCTCCCCGGAATTGCATCAAGCTTTCCTGATCCGGGTCGTAGCGCCACAGGCCACTGGAGAAAGTCGCAAACCAAAGATACCCCTCGGGATCCTGGTCAATCGCCCAGATGGCCGTATCCAGGGCGGCTTGGCCCAGTGGATGATCCTCACCGAACTGCTCTACCCTGCCCCCAGAGGAAACTCGGAACACGCTACCGGCTCCGCCAGCCCAGAGATTGCCCTGCCGATCAACGTTGAGAGCGGAAACAAAAAAGCCGCTGGGCACAGAATCCCCGATGGTAGTCTTTTCCCACGGTACAAACTCCATGTCGTCATTCAGGCGCACCAGGCCATCGGCGGTTCCGAATACGATGTCGCCGTGAACATCCTCAGTAACAGCCACAAAGGGCGCGGCAATGGGTCGACGGCCATCCACGATTTCCGCCATAGGGACTTCGGGCGCCAAAACCCGAAACTCATTTTGATCTACCGCTCGGTACAGAGCGCCGTCCTGGGTGGCGGCCCAGACATCACCGCGATCATTTACGTGAATCGCCCAGATCAGACCGTGCGTGTCGGGCTCCGCGCCCCGAACCCGGATTCTCTCCATGCGGCCACTGGCTTGATCCAGCCGATGAATACCGCCAGCCATGGTACCCACCCAGATGCTGCCATCCGGCCCTTCGGCCAAAGAAATAACGAAATTGTCCGCCAGAGAATCAGGCTCTGCCGGATCATGACGGAACGTCCGAAACTCTTGACCGTCGTAGCGCTGTAGTCCCGCTTCCGTACCTAGCCAGATAAAACCACGACTGTCCTGCAACAGACTGCCGACGGTGTTTTGGCCGAGGCCATCTTCAATGGTGAGACTCTCGAAACGCACGAAGCCCGTGTTGGCGTGAAGAGCCGAAAACCAGACGCAAAACAAACACCCAAGCACAACAAGGAGCGTGAGTTTCAGAACACGCTCGCCGCCAGCGTCTCCAGCAGCTGCTTGCTGCCCAGGAACCTGGCAATCCATATCAGTCGCTAAATTCATCTTTAACTTTCCAGGAAGCCCCCAAGAAGATCCCATGGGCAGCAATTCAACAGGCGGCCTTAACAGGATTGTTCAGGATAATCCCGACCTGAGACCAGCTACCTCCCCCCGCCTCCAATGATAGGGGGCTTGGCCTGCCAATGACAGCTCTCCAGACCTCCCCGTCGCCGCTTGGGCTATTTTGCCCAAATCAAAGCACGGGGATCATTGCCGATGGCGCGGACGGGCCTGGACCTGGGCAATGGCCTGATCAACTGCCGTGGCAACCTGCTGTTCCATCTGGGCGTATTCCTCGTCACTCAAATGGGAGCCAAGATCCACGGTATGGCGGACATAACGGGGTGGGAGCCGGTTCAGGGCCAGGCAGGCCACGTCCTCCAGATAGCCCTGCGCCGGTCGATCGCTTCGTCGCTCCATCTGCTTCCAGAGATAATCCTTGACCAATTGCTCGTAGTAATTGCCGATTTCAAACATGCACACCTCCCAGCAAGACATGCTTCGGGCAGATATAAGCTGACATTAGGCCCATTTATCCCAACAATATGACACACTCGTCCCAACTGCCAGCCATGGTGCTGCATTTTCCATGCCGTCGTCATATACTCGCCTCATGATCTGCCCGTTCTCAGGGATGACTCTACGGCCGGGCATTCAACGGCACGGCTTGCAGGGAGCCATGCATGGAAAACGTGTTTATCGCGAGGCAACCCATATTCCGCAAGAATCTCTCGCTGCATGGGTATGAGTTGCTGTTCCGATCAGGCATCACCGAGACCGCTCAGGTAAACGACGGTGACAGTGCCACTTCGGAAGTCATAATGAGCACCTTTACCGTGTTCGGCCTTCAGGACCTGGTGGGAGACTCAACGGCCTTCATCAATCTGACCCGACGCTTCCTTGTGGAATCCGGCCCGCTGCCCCTTCCCTCTGATCGCACCGTCATAGAAATCCTCGAAGACGTCTCCGTTGATGATGAACTCCTTGCCGCGGTCCAGCGCTTGAAGAAGCAGGGATACACCCTCGCACTGGATGACTATAACTATTCCCGGGAGACTGAGCCCCTGCTCGAGCTTGTGGATATAGTCAAGCTGGAAATGCCAGTTCTCCTGGGTGATGGTGCAGAGGATTTAATCAAGAAGTTTCGGAGTTATGAGCTCACTATCCTGGCCGAGAAGATCGAGGACCGCCCTCAACTAGAGCACTGTCGCTCTCTGGGCTGTGACCTGTATCAGGGCTTTTTCCTCAGCCGACCCGACATATCCAGCGATACCACTCTGTCCACAGAGCGGCTCGCCATCATTGAGCTTCTCTCCAAGATCCACGATCCGGACGCAGAAATCCCTGAGCTGGAAGCAGTCATAAGCCGAGACCTCTCGTTAAGTTACAAGCTCTTGCGTTACATCAACTCCGCCTATTACCAGCGCAGTTTTGAAATAAGGTCTGTACGGCAAGCCATTATGATGCTCGGTATGAAGGAGCTAAGGCGCTGGGCGTCCATTGTCTCTCTGTGTAATGCAACGGATAAGCCAGAGGAACTCGTCAAATTATTGCTCGTTCGGGCCAAAATGGCCGAACTTCTGGCGCATGATTTATCTCCCGAGTTGGCTGACGCATGCTTCATGGCCGGCCTGTTTTCCGGCTTGGATGCTCTACTGGATCGTCCCATGGAGGAAATTCTTACCCGACTTCCCCTGGCTGAGGATATAAAAAAAGCATTGATCGAGGGCGTCGGCCCAACCGGCGAGATTCTCAATAATGTATTGGCTTATGAAGTGGCGGACCCGAGTGGCCTGCATTTACCCAAGCTAACGGCGGAAGAAGTCCGCCAGCATTATCTATCTGCTTTGCAATGGCAGCAAAGCCAAAACCAGATGATCTGATCAGAGGCGCCCTAGGCGGCTGAAACGCCATCTCGACCTGCTTTCTTGACCCGATACATTGCCTGGTCCGCGCGACTCACCATTCGCTCAATGCTGTCCGTCCCGGCCATTTCGCTCAAACCAATGCTCACCATGGGAGCTGCCGGAATTTTCGACAATAGACGGCGAATGCGTGCCGCGACCATGCGCCCCCCCTCCAGGTCGGTCTCGGGGAGCAATACCATGAATTCGTCACCACCCCAGCGGGCGACCTGGTCAGAGCCGCGCACGGAAGCAGTCAGAACGTCCGCCAAGCTGCGCAGGGAGCGGTCCCCTGCCCCGTGCCCCATCTGATCATTGATGTCCTTGAGATGATCCACGTCAATCATCAAAACGCTCAAGGGTAGCTGGTTCCGCCGTGCACGTCCTGCCTCTTCGGCGAGCCGGACCTCCAGACCATGGCGATTGAGCACCCCGGTTAGGGGGTCAATCATTGCCCGCCGTTCCGCCTCGTGCAGTGCCAGCAATCGTGCTGCAGAGGCAATCAGCAGGGGCGCCATTTGGCGAATACTCTGCCCCGCCTCCGAATGCTCATCGCCGAAAACCCGCAGACGCCCAAGGGAACGTCCCGCATGCAGGAGGTCTCCATCAACGAGGATGCCCCCACCATCTCCATGGGACCAGTTCCCCAATGGGCCCGCTTGCAGCGAAACACCGCTGATCCCGGCATATTTCTGCCTGGCAAGACAGGGTTCGATTTGCTTGATCAGCCCGGAGGGGGATTCCGCCGCCGCCATCATGTGAAGCAGGTGGCTAGCCGGCTGATTCAGACTGTCAACGCACGGATTATTCATTATTGCTTGCTCCCGGTGGCGAGCTGGTCTCTGTCGTGACTTTGTCAAAATTAAGAAGCAAGCAATGTGCCAGAATCGTAACCCTATGAAATAAAGGTCTTTT
>NZ_SLKM01000265.1:0-30619 GCF_007134575.1 Natronospira sp. | reverse complement strand
TGGAACTGAGCCTGCCCGACCGCTGGATTCTGTCCCGCCTGGAGCGGACGGTGAACGAAGTCACCACCCGCCTGGACGAGTATCGTCTGGACCTGGCGGCCAAGGCACTCTATGAGTTCACCTGGAACGAGTACTGCGACTGGTATCTGGAACTGTCCAAGCCGGTACTGCAGTCAGAAAACAGCAGCGATGCCGCCCGCCGCGGCACTCGCCGCACCCTGGTGCAGGTGCTGGAAACCCTGCTGCGCCCGATGCACCCGGTGATGCCCTTCATCAGCGAAGAGATCTGGCAGCGGGTCGCGCCCCTGGCCGGCGCCGAGGGGGAAACCATCATGTACGCCCCCTGGCCCACGCCGGCCGGCCATGCGGACTCGGCCATCGAGTCGGAGATGGACTGGCTGCAGGGTTTCATCCTGGGTGTGCGCCGGATTCGGGGCGAAATGGACATCTCGCCCAACAAGCCCCTGGATGTGTTGCTGGCCAACAGTAGCGAGCGGGACCGGACGCGGCTGGAGAATCACCATCATCTGCTCAGCAATCTGGCCCGGCTGGAGACAGTCACGGTGCTGGAGGCGGACAGCAATCCGCCGGAATCGGCGACTGCCCTTCTCGGTGAGATGGAGATCCTGGTGCCCATGGCCGGCCTGATCGACAAGGAAGCGGAGCTGGCGCGCCTTGAGAAAGAGCTGGCCAAGATCCGCAAGGGCCTGGAGCAAGCCGAACGCAAGCTCGCCAACGAGAAGTTCGTCAGCAATGCGCCGGCCGAGGTGGTGGATAAGGAGCGCGGCAAGGCCGAGGAAATGCGTGCGGCCCTGGAGCGCCTTGATGCCAAGCGGGAGAAGATTGCGGCGCTTTAGGGTTGGTGGCTTTGATTTGGGCAGGACCCTTCGAGGTCGGTGACTAGCGGATGGTTTGGTTTAGTCTTGTGCCTTAGTGCCATCCGGAGGCTTTTGATCGCGAATAAATTCGCTCCTACGGTGCCTATAGCATATGCCGAAGCCACCGTAGGAGCGGATTTATCCGCGATTTCCCCGGCCGAATCGAAGCCAATCTGCTTAGAAATCAGAATTCACCCTCAGCAAGCACTGCCCAGGTGACCCCCACCAAAGGTAGGCCTTGTAGCCGACAGGCCTTTCCAAGACTGTGTGAGCCAGGATGGCGAACCCAGAGCCCCCAGGGATGGGTCTACGGCGTTCTTGGAAAGGCCTGTCGCCACCTAGGCCGGAACGCACCCGTCACCGTCATCGAAGGGTCCTACCCAGATTCAAGCCACCAACCAACCCCACAAGCAACAATGCCCTAGAAACGATACCGCACCCCCAAACCAATGAAATTGGAACCCCCTTCCACGCCACTAAAGGTACCGAACACCCCCGAGCGATGATGGAGGCGAATCATGCCACTCCACTGGCTGTCGGGTGCCGGCGGGGCAAATTCCAATTCCATCAGCAGATAATTGAGCAGCTGGGCCGATTCCCCGTCTTCCGGGTCCGAACGGGGCTCAAGGGGCGGAACTTCCCAGGCATAGGAAAACCCCTGACCGAAGGCGAAGCGGGTATCCAGCCAGCGATCCCAGGGAAAATCCATCCAGCGGGCCACCAGAACCGCATTGCTTTCCCAGTGATCCTGCATGCCGTGATGACGAACCAGCTGGGCCTCCACTTCCCAGTGGATACGCCGGCCCTGGTGAAAACGGTAGTTGAGCGCCATGGCATTTAGGTAGGAACTGCGCATCTCGGGGTTTAGGCCGCGCAGGATATCGATCATGCGATCCGGGCTGTTCTTCGCCCAATAGGCTGCCAGGGACCAATCTGCAGCCACTACGGGGGCGCCGCCAATCAGCAGGTACAGAACGATCAGGCAAAACAGGCGTCTCATGAACATCACCTCAACGCCTTTGAATAACAGCCGGCTCCCGCAGCTTATCCCCCTATTCTGCTCCTGATTCTAGAACATCTCCACCGCCCTACTGCCACCCTGACCCGGGAACTCTCCGGGAGAGCCGCTGCCCCTGTGCCGGTTATGCGTCTCCCGCTGCGAGGCCATGACATAACCCTCTGCCAGCTTGTCGAGATCGAAAACAGCCGACTCAGCAAAGGCAGCGGTATCATCACCTGATAGTACTGCGCTAACCTTCTTTGCGTGAGACTCAATGGCAGACAAGGCATCACTGACCTGTTCCAGTTGCTGACGGGTTACATCCTGGAACTGGATCCCGGCCAGGGCTTCCATGGTCTGGACACTGAGTGCCTTGCTGGTATCCTGAAGCTTGCTCAGCACTGACTCATGATGCCTCATGAGACGATCCCGTTCGCTGCCCATACTTTCCAGGGCCGTGCGAACACCAGAGAGAACTGTCTCTTCTTCTTCTGCCTGTCGAGCCGACCCGGCGTCCAGTTGTGCCCGGAACTGATCCTCAATGACCGATGTAATACTGGGTATCTCCCTTTCCACAAAGCCAGCCGCCTCCTGACTGCGGAGTGCCAGTGCCCGAACTTCATCTGCCACCACCGCAAATTCCTTTCCGGCACTCCCGGCACGGGCGGCTTCAATGGCCGCATTCAATGCCACCAGGTTGGTCTTTGCAGCAATGTCCTTGATCATCTGCACGCTTTCCTCAAGCTTGCTGGTGCGTTGCAGGACCTTCTCCGCTCGCACTCGCTCGCGCTGGAGCTGTTCCATCCGCCGATCAATGTAATCGGCTATGTCGCGCATGGCACGGGCGTTGAACTCCCGACTCGCCGTATTGGCTTCGCCTAAAGATTCGGTCTCTTGAGCCGACTCCTGCACAAAACTCATGAATTCACGAGTCTCGTCATCGATGGTTTTCAGGCGCCGGACAATGGTCTCGGCGGATATTGTCGCCTCGGGGCTGGAGCAGTACACCAGCCGATCCCTGGAAACCGTCAGCACCATCCTGGACAAGGTGGTCACCCGGGTCACTGCCGCCTACGGGCCCATCACCCTGGAGCATGAAAGCATCACCGAGATCCTGTCCCGTGCCTTCCGCGGGCCGATGGTCGACAATATCATTATCGTCAATGCGTCCGGTCGCTGGGTCAACGATGCCTACGGCGACCCCAACCGGGAGTCGATGCTGGCGGACCGGGATTATTTTCGCACCCACCAGATGATGCCCGCGGATGCGGTCTTCCTGGACCAGCCGCTGATTGCCCGGACCGGCGGCGAGCGTTTTGTGGCGGCCAGCCGCAGTCTCACCGATGAGGACGGCCAGTTTCTCGGGGTGGTGGCGGCCATCATCAGCCCCAACCATTACGAAAAGCTTTTCCAGGAGGTCGGAGCGACCATTCCCGGCAGCCTGGCGCTACTGGATGAACGCGGTCCCGTGGTGGCCAGCGTGGGACCGGTGCCCAAGTCACTGCTGAATGGACTGGCCACTGATAATGGCGAGCTGCCCAGCGGCCTGTTCCAGAACCCGGAGAGCGGGGAACGGCATCTGGTGGTAGCCCGCCCCATTACCGGCTACCCGCTGCATCAGGTGGTCACGGCGGACCTTTCGCAAGTTCTCGCCCCCTGGCACCGCAGCCTGCTCTCCTATCTGGGCCTGGGCGGAGGAACCAGCCTGGTCCTGGGCTTTGGATTGTTGCTGCTATGGCGGGAGAGTGCACGCAACGAGGCCATCCAGCGCCAGCTGCATGAAAGCGAGTCCCGCTTTCGCAGTCTGATCGAATCCACCACCGACTTCGTCTGGGAAATGGATGAGAACGGCTATTGCGTCTACGCCAGCCCGCAAGTGGAAGACATCATGGGCTACCCGCCGGAAGAAATCGTCGGCATGCGGCCTTACGACCCCATGACCCCACGCGAACAGGACCGGATGGTGGATGTTTATCACAGCATCATCGAGTCCCGCGAACCCTTTCATCTGCTGGAAAATCGCAATGTCCACCGAGATGGGCACGAAGTGGTACTGGAAACCAGCGGCACCCCGGTTTTTGACGAGGAAGGTCATTTCCGTGGCTACCGGGGAATTGACCGCGATATCACCGAGCGCAAGCGGCTGGAGGAAGCGCTACGCGCCCTGGCATTGCTGAGTGGCAAGGAAACCGAAGAGACATTCTTCCAGCTTACTGTCAGAAACCTCTCCAAGGCTCTGGGGCTTCACCTGGCCGTACTGATTCGCGAAGAGGGTGAGGGAGATTCGCCCAGCGTGTGCGCTTTCCATGATGAGCTTGGCGAACTCCGTGCACCGGCCATACCGGAACAGATAATCGCCCGCCTGAGCGCCGAGGCAAGGCTGATTCTGCGGGAAAACGCAGCCGACGATCTCAGCCAGGATCCCCTGGTTAAGGCATTGGGAGCCACGAGTGTATTGGCAACCACCATCCGCCACAGTAGCGGAAGCCGCTGGGGGTGGCTGATCTGCCTTGACCGCAAGCCGATATCCCAGACCCGGGCATCTCGGGCCGAGCCTGTCCTGGATGTCTTCGCTTCCCGGATTACCCTGGAGTTGGACCGAAACCAGGCCCATGCCGACTTGAGCTGGGAAGCCAGTCACGACGCCCTCACCGGGCTGCTGAATCGACGCGCCTTTGACGATCAGCTAAGGATCGTCACCACTCAGGCACCGGAGCCAGGGCGAACCCATGCCCTGATCTACATGGACCTGGACCAATTCAAGGTTGTTAACGACACCTGTGGCCATATGGCCGGGGATGAGCTTCTGCGTCAGCTCTCCCGTGCCATGAACCGACGCCTGCGCAAGACCGACCTTCTTGCTCGCCTGGGGGGGGATGAGTTCGGCCTGCTGCTGGCGAATTGCCCGGTGGAGCGCAGCATGGAGATTGCCGAAGGCCTGTTGGAAACCGTGCGGGCCTTCCAGTTCAGCTGGGAAGGGCGAGCCTTTTCCGTGGGCGCCAGTATCGGCATTGCCCATACGCGTGAGTCGAACCTGGAACATGACAGTCTGCTGGCACAGGCGGACCTGGCTTGCTACGCGGCCAAGGACCTTGGCCGAAACCGGATCCAGGTCTATCAAAGCGATAATGCGCATATCCAGGCCCGACACGGGGAGATGGGCTGGGTCCCGCGACTGGACCGGGCCCTGGCGGAAGACCGCTTCGAATTGTTCGGCCAATGGATCGTGCCGGTTCAGGCTGACAGCAGCCGCCTTCCCAGCCTGGAAATCCTGCTCAGACTCCGGGATGAGAACGGCGACCTGGTGTCACCCGCTCAATTCATTCCGGCGGCGGAACGCTACAATCTCATGAGTCGCATCGATCGACATGTCATTGATCAGGTCTTGCTACGGGCCAGTCGCATGCCCAGCCACCTTCGTCCGCGTCGCTGGTCGATCAATCTCTCCGGCACATCCCTGGGCGACGGCACTCTGGCGGGCTTTATTGAATCCCGTTTTCAGGCCCACGGTGTGGACCCCGCCTGGTTTTGTTTCGAGATCACCGAGACCGCGGCCATCAGCAATTTCGAGGAAGCCCAGGGGCTGTGCCAGCGCTTGAGAAAGCTGGGGGCTCGAGTGGGTCTGGATGATTTCGGCAGCGGCCTCTCGTCCTTCGCCTATCTTCGCCAGATCCAACTGGATGCCATGAAGATCGATGGCAGCTTCGTGCGGCATGTGGCTGAAGACCCGGTGGCACGCAGTATGGTTCAGGCCATGCACCAGGTGGGCAAGGCCATGCGACTGGATACAGTTGCCGAGTTCGTGGAAGACCATCAGACCCTGCTGGTCCTGCGTGACATCGGCATCGACCTCGCGCAGGGTTTTGCCCTGCACCGCCCCCAGCCACTGGATTCCCTCGACCTACCGCCGACTCCGACGGATGACGGAAGCTACCAGTGACGCCCGGGGCGCCAGCCCCACCAGACCATCAGGATCAAGCCGAACACCATCCCCCCCAGGTGGGCAAAGTGGGCGATATTGGCCATGGTACCGGTCAGCCCCGCCAACAGGGAGAAGACACCAAACACGACCACGAACCACTTGGCCTTCATGGGAATGGGGGGAATCAGCAGCACGATGCGCTGGTTGGGGAACAGCAGACCAAAGGCCAGGAGAATGCCGAAGACGCCCCCCGATGCACCAACCGTCGGGTAGACAGTGCCTTCCGCTGCCGCAGCGGTCGCCACCAGCAGCTGAACCAGTGAGGCACCAATCACACAGAAGAAATAGTAGAACAGGAAGCGGCCGGAGCCCCAGACATTCTCGATCTGAACCCCGAACATCCACAAAGCCAGCATATTGACGAAGAGGTGGAAATACCCCCCGTGCAGAAAGGCCGATGAGACCAGCTGCCAGGGCTGAAAGTTGGGTGTGTTGGCGCCCCATAGCGCAAAGTTATCCAACATCCACCGAAAATCGCTGAGCTGCAGCATGAATACGATGATGCAAGCTGCCAACAAGCCGGTCACCACCGGCGGAAAATTGGACCAACGAGCGGGGCTGACGGACATGGGGCGCGATCCTCTTGTATGCTGTATGACCTGCCGCCTACGCTATCGCCGACGTCGGCCATCCGCAAGGAAAAACCAGTGAGCCGGCCTCTGCCGAGGTTTCTTGGGAAAGGACATGATCATGATGCGCAAGTTCACGCAGCTATTCACGCTCGCCTTTGTTGCCACCGTTGCCTCGGACCCGTTGGCCCATGCCAAAGCAACAGACTCTCTGACGGGACTGGAGGAGTACATCCAGGACGGCATGGCGGACTGGGAAATTCCCGGGCTTGCCATTGCCATTGTCCATGAGGACGAGGTGATCTTCAGCCGTGGCTTCGGCACCCTGCGCCTTGGCGAGAACATCCCGGTCGATGAGCACACCCTGTTCGGGGTCGCCTCCACCACTAAAGCCATGACCGCTGCCGCATTGGCCATGCTGGTGGATGAGGGCAAGCTAGACTGGGATGACCGGGTGATTGATCACATGCCCGAGTTTCGCCTTTCCGATCCCTGGGTCACGCAGGAGGTGCGGGTGAGGGATCTTCTCACTCACCGGGTCGGGGTAGGAAGAATGACCGGCAACCGCCTGCAGTTCATGAACGAGGCGCCCCGGGAAAAGATAATCCACCAGATGCGCTACCACGAGTTCGAGCAGCCCTTCCGCTCAAACTATGTCTACTCCAATGTCATGTACTCCGTTGCCGGTGAACTGATTCCCGCCATTACCGGAAAGAGCTGGGATCAATTCATCGCTGAACGCCTGTTTGCGCCCCTGGGCATGGATCGCAGCAATACCAGTATCACCCAGTTGGACGGAAACAATAATGCCTGGCCGCACCAGGAAATCCGCGGTGACGTGGTGGAAATCCCCCGCCGGAATTTCGACAACGTGGGCCCCTCCGCCTCGGTGAACAGCAGCGTCCACGACATGGCTCAATGGATGCGCCTGCAACTGGGTGAGCCGGGCGTATTCGAAGGTGAGCGACTGATCAGCGAAACCCAGATGCGCGAGACTCATCAGCCACAGATCGCCACGGGTCGTGATGACCATGCCTCGCCCATACGGGCCTATGGCCTGGGTTGGAGCCTGGGAGAGCATCGCGGTTACAGCATTGCCCAGCATGGCGGCGCCACTGATGGCATGAACACCCAGCTATTGCTGGTGCCCAAGCTGGATCTTGGGGTGGTGGTGGTCAGCAACCTGTTCAACAACTTCCGTCTGGCCCTGGCCAAGGAAGTCGTTGACCGGATTGCCGGCCTTGAGTCCAAGGACTGGCACGAATACTACCGTGACCGTTACCTGGCCCGCTTCGAGGAAGCCAGGAAGGAACGGGAACGCATCCACTCGGCACGCCAGGAAAGTACCCGGCCATCGGTAGACCTAAGCGACTTCGAGGGGAAGTATTTTGACCCCCTGTACCAGACCGTGGAGGTCTTCTCCCCGGGCGATGGACGTCTGGCCCTGCGTTTCTGGGACAGCGACGAACACATCGCGGACCTGGAGCACTGGCATCACGATACCTTCAGGGCTCATTGGCGCAATCCCGCCCGACGGGAGAAATTTGTCCATTTCACCCTGGACGAGGATGGAGACCCCGACACCCTGAAGGTGAATTTCACCCTCCGTCCGGCGGTGCTGCAGGTAGGGCTTTATCCCAGCGGCTACCAGAGAAAGGTCCGCTTTGAGCGCCAGCAATGAATGAGCATGTAATGGCCCATCCCGGGCCATTACATCGCTTTTTTGCTGCTGATAGTCTCACTATTGATTGTCTAGCCAGACGGCGATGGCCGCACCCCAGCACGACATGGACGCCCGGTGCCAACTTGATCAGTCAGGTAGTCCCGGGCAAGCCCGACTAATCGGCGAGTTCGAGAAATTCGCTGCGCAGGAACTCGCCATGCCGATAAAGGCTGTCGTAGAGGCGGCGCGTATTGTCCTCCTGGTCACCGTCCCAGTCGGCGGGTGAAGCAAACAGCTCACTGCCACCATAGCCTTCCCCGGCGCCCACCATGAAGCGACTGATCGCCCGAATGTAGTGCCGCTGATCGAGCACTGTCCCATCCTCATAATCCAGACGGGCCACGACGATTCCCTCCGGCATCTGCCATTCCAGGGCCTCAAGTATCTGCTGATCGACAAAGACCGCCAGCTCATCCGCCAGATCGGGCTTCAGGCGACGCATCATGCGAGCCGTCCCCTCACGCTCGCGATCAAAGGAAAATCCGGCGACCAGGTGGGCGATCAAATCCCAATGGGCGGCAACATCGACTTCGCCGCTGGCCGCCTCCGCGCCGGATTCGGTGAATGTCACCTGAGCCGGTAAACCCCAGTCACGGGCCAATGGCAAGACCTGTTCCAGCACCCTGACAGCACGTCTGAACAATAGCTCGGCTTGTTCCCGCTCCTCATCGCCGCCAAACAGATAAAGAACCTCGTAGAGCCCCTTATGCCCTCGCATCAGACTGCCCACGGTTGCCAATGACCAGGTCTGGTCACCGAAATCATAGAAGCCCCGATCCTCGTCCCAGCGTGCATCCAACTGCTCGGCCGCGGCACTGGCAATATCCAGCAATTCTTCCGGGCCACGGCCGAGCCAACCACGCAATCTTTCTTCAGACAGGCCGCCCATATCATCCGCGCCGCCGGGCTTCTGCCAGCGAACCCAGGCATAAGAAAGGGTGGTGAAAACGGCGAGGCCGTCCATCATGCTGTCGGCACTGACGGTTTCCTCCGGATCACCCAGGTGAAAGACGCCATCGCGGTAGTGTTCATCCATGACATGGCGGGTGATACCGGTGAGCAAGGGCAAGGCCATGCGTGTGATGGCGTCGCGAACATCGCCATCCTCAAACCAGCTCTCCCGGTGGTGCATATGATAGAGATAGCTGCCCCAAACCTGGTCCCTCAAGACCACATCACCGTGGGCGCGCCAGTCCCCCTCCTCCCAGACGGCCTCCGGGCGGGCGGCCAGACCGTCAGCGTAGCGCATCTGCACGTCGCGGAAGAGCCGCAGCCACAAGCGGGCTTGTTCATCCATGAAATCCTGATCCAACTCGGGGCGATAGGCCTCATGCCCCATCTCGCTGCTGCGGGCCCTGGCACCATGCATGAAGATGGCATGCAGGGCATCGCTGTCATCCCTGAAACGCGGCCTGTCCGGCCGCTCCGGTGCCTTGCCGGGCTTCACCGCCGAGGGTAGAAGAAAGCCCCGCTCATCGGCTGGCTCCGGCTCCGGCTGTTGCGCCTCGGAGGGTGACGGCTGCGCTTCGTCCAGGTCATCGTCATTCTCACAGGCCGACAACAGGAGGGAGAAGCAGAGCAATAGCCCCACGATGGCATGGACAGTCGGGTTTGCTTCTCTTAATCTGATCGCCATGACCAAGCTTGCCTCCATATCCGAAGTCGAAGATGCCGTCGCCGGTGCCGAGCGGGCCCTGGAGCGCCTCAACGAGATCATCCTCGGCAAAGACCAGGCGATCCGTCTCGCCCTGAGCTGCCTGCTCGCGGGCGGCCATTTACTGATCGAGGATATTCCCGGTGTTGGCAAAACCACCCTTGCCCACGCCATGGCCCGTTGTCTGGGTCTGAGCTACCAACGGATTCAGTTTACCAGCGACCTGCTGCCGGCCGATATTCTGGGTGCCTCCGTCTTCGACCGGGAACGCGGTGACATGGTATTCAGGCCGGGGCCCATCTTTGCACAGATGATTCTTGCCGACGAGGTCAATCGGGCAACACCCAAGACCCAGAGTGCCCTGCTGGAGGCCATGGAAGAACATCAGGTCACGACTGAAACCGAAACCCGCCCACTACCCCGTCCTTTCTTCGTCATCGCGACCCAAAACCCGCTGCAACAGGTGGGCACTTTCCCGTTACCGGAATCCCAATTGGATCGTTTCCTGATGCGGATTCATCTGGGCTATCCGGATCCTCGCGCGGAACGCGCCTTGCTGATGGGGCGGGAACGGCGAGAGTTGCTGGCAGAACTGGAACCCGTGCTGAGAGCCGATGATCTCAGCGCCTTGCGGGTTCATGTGGACAATGTGCACGTCTCTGAACCCCTGCTGGATTACCTCCAGGATCTGGTGAAAGCCAGCCGCCAGGCACCGGAACTCATTGACGGCCTGTCTCCACGGGGCGCCCTGGCCCTTCGCCAGGCGGCTCAGGCCTGGGCCTTGCTGCATCGACGCCGGGGCGTGGAACCAGAGGATCTGCAGGTGGTATTCCCGGCGGTTGCCGGCCACAGAATGGTGCCGCGACCGGAGTACCGAGACCGGGTTGATCAGGTCATAGACAGGCTGTTGACCGAAACAGTCATCCGCTGACCCGTGCGCCTGGCCCTGCCTCGTCCTGTCCAATTGCTACGCCGCCTGGCCCGCCAGTGGGCCTACCGTCGCCAGGGCCCGGACACTTCGCCCCTGCTGCTCCATCGTCGTCGCATCTATATCCTGCCCACCCGCCTGGGCATGGGCCTGCTCGTGGTAATCGCGGCCATCATTCTGGCAGCGATGAATTACGCCAACAGCATGGGCTTCTTTCTCGGCTTCAGTCTGGCAGGGCTGGCACTGGTCTCCATGTATCACGCTCATCGCGGTCTCAATGGCCTTGTGGTGAAAGTCGGGCAGCCGGGCGAGGGATTCGTCGACGAAGCCCAGCGGCTCACGGTCGATTTGGAGAGTCGCGACCGCATTCACCGCCATGATCTGCTGCTCACCGATAGCGACGGCAACTGGCTGGATGTCACCGACCTGCCAGCCATGTCCAGCGCAACCCTTGGATACCCGATCACACCCGAGCAACGCGGCCCCATCCGGGTCCGCCGCTTTGGTCTCGCCTGCCAGTATCCCTTCGGCCTGTTCCAGGCCTGGTGCTGGCTGGATCTGCCGCTGGAAGGCCTGGCCTGGCCCCGGCCTCTGGATCATCCCCTGCAGCACGCCCGCCACCCCGACGGTGAGGGAAAGCAACAGGAGGAGAAAGGCAGCGAAGACTTCAGCCGCCTGCGCGGCTATGTCAGTGGCGACCCGATCCGCCGCATGGCCTGGCGCCACTATCTCAATCGCGGTGAACTGGTCATCAAGGAGTTCGCCAGCCCCAGCGGGGAAAGCACGATCTGGTTTGACTGGGACCAGGCCGGACCGGGCGATACCGAGACCCGACTGGGCCGTCTCTGTCACTGGATTCTCCAGGCCGAACTGAACAATCGGCCCTGGGGTCTGCGCCTGCCTGATCAAACCATCGAGCCGGGCCAGGGCAGCGAGCAAAGCCGTCGGGCCTTGAACGCCCTGGCTCGCTTCGGGCTTGAGGGTGAGCGCCATGCCTGAGAAAAGCCTGAGAGAAGCCGATCTGCGTCTGCTGGCTCTGGGCCTGCTCGCCACACTGCTGCCGGTGGTGGGAACACTCCCTCTCTGGACGCTGGTACTGGCGGTGTTGTTCGGCCTCTGGCGCCTGGCCGCCGGCTGGCGCGGCCTCAGGCACGTACCGCTGGGCTGGCTGCGCCTGCCGCTGGGGCTGGGCTGCTTTGCCGGCATCTATCTGCAATTTGGCAGCTTCAACGGCGTGGAACCGGGTACCGCTCTATTGTCTCTGATGCTGGGCCTCAAGCTGCTGGAAACCTGGAAACCCCGGGATGGCTTCATTCTGGTTCTGCTGGCCTACGTTCTCCTGCTCGCCGTCTTTCTCAACAATCAGGAACTGCCCGCCGTGCTGTGGCTGCTGCCGGTGGCCGGCTTCCAGACCACGGTCTTTCTGCGCCTTACCCGCCTGAAAGACCCGGGCCCGCTGAAACCCAGCCTCCGCACGGCGGGGGTCTTGCTGGCTCAGGCACTGCCCGTGGCAATACTCCTGTTTGTCCTCTTCCCCCGCGTTCCGGGCCCTCTATGGGGGACGCCGACACCGGAACCTCGGGCGGTCACCGGATTATCCGACCGCATGAGCCCCGGCTCTGTCAGTGAACTCGCCCAGTCCAATGCCCTGGCCTTCCGGGTCAGCTTTCCCGGTGAGCAGGAACCGGCCCGCGGCCAACTCTATTGGCGCGGCCCCGTCTTCCATGAATTTGATGGTCAGGAATGGCGCCAGGGCCGACTGCCCGACCGTGAACCCACCCTGCTGCCCCTGGGCGAGCCCATCGAACAGGAAATCACCCTGGAGGCCCACGGCCAGGACTGGCTCATCGCCCTGGAGATGGTGGATGGCGAGCTTCCCGAGGACAGTCAGCGCCGCGCTGACATGCAGTTGGTGGCGGATGAGCGAATCAGTGACCGCCTCCGTTACCGCGTCCACTCATGGCCGGATTACAGTCTCGATCCGGAACTGCCGGAGCAATGGCAGGACTACCTCACCCGCCTGCCGGATAACAGCAATCCCCGGACCCGAGAACTGGCAGAGCAATGGTGGGCGGAGAGTGACGCTGACGAGGCAACCATGATCCAAAGGGCGCTGGATCATTTCGGCCAGGAGGATTTCTTTTATACCCTGGAGCCCCCGCTGTTGGGCCGGCACGCCATGGACGAGTTTCTCTTTGAAAGCCGGCGCGGCTTTTGTGAGCATTATGCCGCCGCCTTCACCATCATGATGCGGGCGGCCGGCATTCCGGCAAGAGTGGTCACCGGCTATGTGGGCGCCGATTTCAATCACCTGGCCGGTCACTATCGGGTGCTGCAATCAAACGCCCATGCCTGGAGCGAGGTCTGGATCGAAGGCGAAGGCTGGCGCCGGGTGGATCCCACCAATGCCATTGACCCCTCACGGGTGGAAACGACCGTGGGCGGGCTTGCCGGGCTGGAGGAAGAGGAATTCGACAGAGGCCTGTCCTGGAGCCAGTTCGCCTTCCAGATGGAGCTCCTCTGGGACACCATCCAGGTCCGCTGGGAAGGCTGGTTTCTCGCCTACGGCCCGGAAAGACAACAAAACTTCCTGGAGCGACTCGGTCTGCCTGGTCGGGATGCCGTGAAACTGGCGGTGATCATGGTGCTCGCCGTCGCCGGCGCCCTGCTCATCCTGTGGATCGCCCTCTCCCTGCGCCAGCGCCCCCCACGACCCAGTGACCCCCTGGAACGGGCCTGGCTGCGCTTCCAGGGCCGCATGGCCCGGGCCGGCTACTCCCGGCGGGCTGGTGAAGGACCGGCGACCTGGCTCGCCCGTCTGGAACAGGAGCAGCCGGCCCTGGCCCGGGAACTGCGCCCCCTGCTTCAGGCCTTCCGCCGGGCGCGCTATGCCGGCGCCACCGCCCAGTTGCACCGCATCCAGGCAAAACTGCGACGATTCCCCACCCGCCGCCTGCGCCGCCTGGGTCGCGCCTGAAATCGCGCCTGAGATCGCGCCAGTTTCAGCCAGACGTGCTAGCAGACCGGATCTCGACGGGTATCAGGCAGCCAGGTGGTCACGGGTGGCGCGGAATTCGATCTCGGGATTGCGTTCCATGGCCAGATCAAGATTGACCCGCGTCGGGGCGATATAGACCAGGGCGCCGGAATGGTCGATGGCGAGATTGTCCTCGGCGCGACGACGGAAACGTTCCAGCTCACGTTCGTCTTCGCTGTAAGTCCAGCGGGCAGTGGCTACATTGATCGCTTCGAATTTGCAGTCCACGCCGTACTCCGTGCGCAGACGTTCAGCGACCACGTCGAATTGAAGCTGCCCCACCGCACCCAGAATCAGATCGTTGTTGCGCAAGGGGCGGAATAACTGTGTGGCCCCTTCCTCACACAACTGATCCAGCCCCTTCTGCAGCTGCTTCATGCGCAAGGGGTCGGCCAGCACGGCACGGCGGAACAGTTCCGGAGCAAAGTTGGGGATGCCGGTGAACTGAAGTTCCTCGCCTTCGGTAAAGGTATCACCGATTCTGATCGTGCCATGGTTGTGGAGGCCAATGATGTCACCGGCCCAGGCTTCCTCGGCTTGCTCCCGTTCGGATGCCATGAAGGTCAGGGCCTTGCTGATTTTCACATCCTTGCCAATGCGCACATGACGAAGTTTCATGCCCGGTCGAAACTGGCCTGAGCAGATACGCATGAAGGCAACACGATCACGATGGGCCGGGTCCATATTGGCCTGGACCTTGAACACGAATCCGGTCAGCTTCTCCTCGCCCGGATCGACTTCGCGAACCGTGGTATTGGCCGGTCGGGGAGCCGGTGCGGTTCGAACAAAGCTTTCCAGTAATTCCTGCACCCCAAAGTTGGCAATGGCGGAACCGAAGAACACCGGGGTGAGACGTCCGGACAGATAGGCGTCCAGATCGAACGCGGGACTGGCCTCTCGAACCAGCTCCACTTCATCCGCATAGTCGTCGGCATCGTCACCCAGGAACTCGCGCGCCTCAGGGGAAGCCAGGCCGTCGATGCTGCGGTGAACACCGCGGGCACCCCCCTTGGCCTCCTCGTAGATATAGATGCGGTCTTCCAGCAGATGGTAGATGCCCTTCAGGCGCTTGCCCATGCCGATCGGCCAGGTGACCGGGGTGCACTGAATCCCCAGAACCCGCTCCACTTCATCCATCAGTTCCATGGGATCCCGACCTTCCCGGTCGAGCTTGTTGATGAAGGTGTAAATCGGCGTATCCCGCAGACGACAGACTTCCATCAGCTTGATGGTGCGCTCCTCCACACCCTTGGCGCAGTCAATCACCATCATCGCCGAGTCCACTGCGGTCAGGGTGCGATAGGTGTCTTCCGAAAAGTCGGCGTGGCCCGGGGTATCAAGCAGATTGACGATATGATCGTCAAAGGGAAACTGCATCACCGAGGAGGTCACGGAGATGCCGCGCTCCTTTTCCATGGCCATCCAGTCGGAGGTGGCGTGGCGCGCGGATTTGCGGCCCTTGACCGTGCCGGCGAGCTGGATCGCGCCGCCGAACAGCAACAGCTTCTCGGTGAGGGTGGTCTTACCCGCATCGGGGTGGGAAATGATGGCAAAGGTGCGCCGGCGCTGGTATTGCTGACTCATGAGACGGGGGTCCGGGTTTCTTCAGGGTAAACCGGGCATTTTATCAGTTTTGAACCAACCGCGAGGAGGAATCAGTCCAGCGTCCTGGCCAGTACCAGGGCGTCCTCGCGCACCCCCGAATGGTCCGGATAATAGCCGCGACGGAGGCCAATTTCCTCAAACCCCAGGGAATCGTATAGCTGACGGGCCGCGCTGTTCGAGGGCCTGACCTCGAGAATCATGCGGCTGGCACCGGCTCCCCGGGCATGACCCATGACATGTTGCATCATTCTTCGCCCCAGACCCAGCTTCTGCCAGGCAGGATCAATGCAGATATTGAGTACATGAGACTCCCCGGCAGCCACCGAAACGATGGCATGGCCGGCAATGACCCCACCGGCCTCCATTACCCAACATTGGTAACCGGCCCGCAGGCAATCGCGGAACACACCCACAGGCCAGGGAAAGGAATAAGCCCGACTCTCGACCTCGTGGACACGCTCAAGGTCCGTCGTCCGCATGGGCCGAACCTGCCGCGAGGCCTCGGGGCGCCGGACCGAACTCATTGCCCCGCCTCCAGGGTACGCCGCGCCAGGCGCAGGTCGGCCCAGGCCTTGCGTTTCTCCAGGGGCGATCTCAGCAGATAGGCCGGATGGTAGGTGACCACCGCGGGTATGGCGAATCCCGGCAAACGATGGAGCTGGGAGCGCAAACGCCCCACTGGGGCATTGCTACCCAGCAGTGTCTGGGCGGACACCCGTCCCACCAGCAAAATCAGGCGCGGACGAATCAGTTCAATCTGGCGCCGCAGATAAGGCAGACAGGCCTCGATCTCCTCAGCGACGGGATCACGATTCCCCGGTGGCCGGGATTTGATGATATTGGCGATGTAGACCGTCTTTCGGGAATGTCCGATGGCCGCCAGCATGGCATCCAGCAGCTGCCCGGCCCGCCCCACAAAGGGTTCGCCTCGACGGTCTTCCTCGGCCCCCGGGGCCTCTCCAATCACCAGCAGCTCCGCTTCGCGATTGCCGACACCAAATACGCCCTGGGTTCTGCTCTCGTGCAGCGGACAACGCCTGCAGCTCTCGACCTGCTGAATCAAGGTCTCCCAGTCGGCGCCAAGCGGCTCATTCGATACCGGTGCTGCGTCCGCCTCCGGGGCACTGACTGCTTCCGCCTGCTCCGTAGTCTCGCCATCCCGACGGCGCCAGGCAGTCAGCCCCATGGCAGCGAGATAGGCTTGACGGCGAGCGTCACTGACCACCATCACCCTCCCGACGCCGCAAGCGACGCCGACGGCGCCACAGCGCGAGCACAGGGCCGGAGAAGGCATAGGCAAAGAAACCGGCAAACAGTACCTGGGAGGGCGCCAAGGCAACGAGAATGAAAAAGGCCGGAATCAGGATGACGTAGGTGAATGGCACGCGCCCGCCAGTGATATCCAGGTCCTTGAAGCTGTAGTAGCTGAAATTACTCACCATCAGCGCCCCGGAGACAACGGCCAGGCCGTAGACAAAAGGCAGGGTGTAGGCGTTATGGAGGTCCAGCCCAGCCAGCAGCCAGGTGCAAAAGGCCACGCAGGCGGCGGCCGAGGGGCTGGGCAGGCCCTGGAAATAACGGTGGTCGGCCCCCGCCATCCGGGTATTGAAACGGGCCAGGCGAAGCGCCGCTGCCACGGCAAAGAAGAAGGCCACCAGCCAGCTCAACTGGCTCCACCACCACCAGGGTTCCTCGCCCAGGACACCCATGCCCCAGTTGTAGACGATCATTGCCGGGGCCAGCCCGAATGAGACAAGATCCGAGAGACTGTCATACTCCCGGCCGAACTCACTTTCGGTCCCGGTCAGGCGGGCGACTCGCCCGTCCACCCCATCGAGCAACATGGCCACCAGCACGGCAACGCCGGCCGACCGGAAGTCGCCGTTCATGGCCGAGATCATGGCAAAGAACCCGGCGAACATGGCCGCCGTGGTAAACAGATTGGGCAGCAGGTAGATGCCCCGCCGCCGAATGGCACCACTTCGGGCTGATCGCTTCTTGCCGCGCTTGGCCACCGCGCACTCCCTCAGGTCTCTGAACTTCAAATGGTGCCACGAGCAGTGGGTGGGAGGAAACTCAGCCCCCGAAAACAGCGCCCGCTGACCGGGCCCGACTCAGTCATGAACGAGTGTGGCGAGCATATCGCTCCCGGCGTGGACCCGGTCCCCGACACGGACCTGAACGCTGATCTTGCCGTGACAATGGACCCGGGCCAGCCGTGCCCAACGACGGTATCCAAAGCGCTGGCCCTGTCCCAGTCGTTCACCGGTCTTGACGAAGGCCACCGGCCGGGCCCAGTAAGGGCTTGAACGGCCGATCAATTCAGTAACCACATCATCCTGTTCATCGGTCTGCAGCCAGAGACCCCGTTCCGGGCCCTCAGTGAGCCCACGCAGTCCCATGACCTTGCCTTCCACCGGAGCCCGAATGGACCAGGCGCCAAAGGCCGCCACCTCAATCTCGATCACCGTGCCGGGTTGGCCGCCACTGCGCGCATCAACCTCCACAGACAGAACCCGGCCATCCACCGGGCTGACCACCGCCAGGGGCGAAGAGGGAATCTGCCGCGGTGGATCCCGGAACAGCGCCAGCACGACAAGCAGCAGGACCAGGGCCGGTAATGCCAGCCAGGGCAGAGAGAAGGCAGCTGCCAGGGCGCTGACGGCGAGCAGGGCAATGACCAACCACCAGCCTTCACCGGCCAAGAGACCCGATTCACGCGCCATCACTGTTTCCCCGCAGCCAGGGCATCCGCGCTCGCATGCGCTCACCCACGGATTCGATCAGTTGCTCGCCGGCCTGCTTGCGCCCGGACTCAAGCGTGGGAAACCCCGCTGCCAGCTCAGTCTGCAACAGACGATCAAATTCCCCGGAGCGGATTTCCTCCAGAGCCTGACGCATGGCCTCTCGGGAGGCATCCCCGATGATGCGTGGTCCCTGGCGCATGGCCCCGAAATCAGCGACTTCCGAGATGGAGGCGCGCATGTCGGCAATACCCCGGGAATGAATCAAATCAGCGATGAGCTTGACCTCATGGAGGCAGCAAAAATAAGCCACCTCCGGCTGATAGCCCGCGTCGACAAGCGTCTCGAAGGCGGCCCGAATGAGTTCGGTCAGGCCACCCACCAGCACGGCCTGCTCGGCAAACAGATCGGTCTCGGTCTCTTCGGCGAAGCTGGTCTCCATCACGCCGGCCCGTCCGTGACCACCGGCGCCCGCATAGGCCAGGGCCCGCGGCCAGGCCTGGCCACTGCCATCCTGGGCTACAGCCACCAGGGCCGGCACACCGGCGCCACGTTCAAACGTGGCCCGAACCTGCTCACCGATCCCCAGCGGCGCAACCATGATCACATCCAGGTCCTCACGCGGCCGCAGGTGGCCGTGATGAATGCTATAGCCATGGGCAAAGAGCAAAGCGGCACCGGGGCGCAGACGGGAAGCCAGCACGTCCTCGTAGAGCTCCGGCTGTGCGGTGTCCGGGACCAGCATGACGGCCACATCCGCCCAATCCGCGGCCGCCTCAAGATCCAGCACCGCAAGCCCGTCAGCCTCCGCCTGCCGGCGGCGGCTGGATCCGGCTCGCAAGGCCACTCGGACATTCATCCCGGCATCACGAAGATTGCGGGCCTGGGCCCGACCCTGGGCACCATAGCCAAAAACGGCGATGGCACTGGATGCCAGGGGACCGCGATCAAGATCGGCGTCATACCAGCTTCGCATGCTCTTGGCTCCGGAGAGGAATAGTGGCAGATGGCGGCGTAAGCTACTGTGCGGCGGGCAGGGATTCAAGCCCGGCCTGTCCTGCGGGTCGACAAACCCGTTAAAATGACGGTTTTACAACTCCACAATACTGAAGGGGCCCCGATGCGCGTTTCCCAGTTCCCACTGTTCACGCACAAGGAAATACCTGCCGATGCCGAGATTGTTTCCCACCAGCTGATGCTGCGGGCCGGCATGATCCGCAAACTGGCTTCCGGTCTTTACACCTGGATGCCATTCGGTCTGAGGGTGCTGCGCAAGGTGGAAACCGTCGTGCGCGAGGAAATGAATCGTGCCGGGGCGCTGGAACTGATCATGCCGGCGGTCCAGCCGGCCGAACTGTGGCAGGAATCCGGCCGATGGAAGCACTATGGTCCGGAGTTGCTGCGCCTGAAGGACCGCCATGAGCGGGAATTCTGCTTCGGCCCCACTCACGAAGAGGTGATCACCGACATCGCCCGCCGGGAACTCAAGAGCTACCGCCAGCTACCGGTCAACTTCTACCAGATCCAGACCAAGTTCCGCGATGAGATCCGGCCTCGCTTCGGCGTCATGCGGGCGCGGGAATTCCTGATGAAGGACGCCTACTCCTTCCATACCAGCGAAAGCTCCCTCGCCGAGGGCTACCAGGCGATGTTCGAGGCCTATACCCGGATATTCCAGCGCCTGGGGCTCCGCTTTCGCTCCGTGGAGGCCGACAGTGGCAGTATCGGCGGCAGCGTCTCCCGGGAGTTTCACGTCCTGGCCGATTCCGGCGAAGACGAAATTCTCTCTGCCGATCAGGGCGACTACGCGGCCAATACCGAACTGGCCAGCAGCCCCGGCCCCACCATTGAGAAACAGTCTCCGCAGGCAGCAGAGAAGCGCGACACCCCGGATACGGACACGGTGGAGGCGCAGGCGCGCCTGCTGGCATTGCCGCTGGACAGGATCGTCAAGAGTGTCGTCGTCATGGCCGACGATACACCCGCTGTCCTGTTCGTGGCCGGTGATGATGAGTTGAACCTGGTCAAGGCGGCCCGCGCCCTGGGCGCCGAGGACATCCGCCTGGCCACCACCGGGGAAGCCGAATCCGCCACCGGTGTACCCAAGGGCTTCATCGGTCCCATGGGACTGCCCGAAGAGCTCAGGGTACTGGTGGACGAGCGGGCAGCCACGGCCACCAACTTTTCCTCCGGTGCCAATGAGAAGGACCGCCACTGGATCAATCTCAACTGGGACCGGGACGTGGCCCTGCCGGAAGTGGCGGACCTGCGCCTGGCACGGGCGGGTGAACCCGCTCCGGAGGGTCAGGGCAAGCTCTGCTCCAGTCGGGGTATCGAGGTAGGTCACATCTTCCAGCTGGGGCGCAAATACAGCGAGGCCATGAACGCCACGGTGCTGGATGAGTCGGGACGTGATCAGCCGATGTACATGGGCTGCTACGGCATCGGCGTAAGTCGAATCGTGGCCGCCGCCATAGAACAGAACCACGATGAACAGGGCATTATCTGGCCCGCCCCCATCGCTCCCTTCCAACTGGTCATCATCGGGATCGGCATGGATCGCTCCGAGCGCGTCCGCCAGGCGGCCGAGTCCCTGCATGATCAGCTTGAAGCGGCGGGTGTGGAGATCCTGCTGGATGACCGCGATGCCCGCCCCGGGGTGAAGTTTGCCGATGCCGAACTGATTGGCATCCCCCACCGGGTGGTCATCGGTGATCGAGGACTGGACAAGGGCAAACTGGAATACCGGGCGCGGGGGGCCGAGAAGTCCGAGGAATTGGACTATGATGGGGTTGTGGACTCACTGCTGGACATCGTCGGTTGATGAATCCTGTCGCCAAGTTTCTGCTGCCCGCATTGATCTGCCTCGCTGGCCAGACTGCCCTGGCCGATGAAGCAGAGGATTCGGTCGACCCGGACCTTCGGGATGCCCTCAAGGAGGCGGTAGAACAGAGCAACAGCTTCAATGATCGCTTTGAAGCCGAAGTCTGGCTAATGGATATGTCCAGTCGCCTGGAGCGCTGGGTGCCGGATCGGGACAAGCGCCTGCGCATACTCCGAAAGGTCCATGCCGAGGCCCGCATGGCCGATCTGGAGCCGGAGCTGGTACTGGCGGTGATTCACGTGGAGAGCCGCTTTGATCGCTTTGCCATCTCGCGGGTCGGAGCACGCGGCATGATGCAGATCATGCCCTTCTGGCTGGAGGAAATCGGCCGGCCAGAGGACAATTTGTTCGACCTGCAAACCAACCTTCGCTATGGCGTTACCATCCTGCGCTACTACCTGGACAAGGAAAACGGCAATCTGAGCCGAGCCCTTGCCCGCTATAACGGCAGCCTCGGCAGTATGCGCTACCCCAGCCTTGTCTACACGGCCCTGGCCGAGCACTGGTATCGGGATTGAGCTACGAGCTACGAATGCAGCGTGAATGTTGGCTTGTAATTGTCAACTAAGATGTGATCTTGAAGCCGTCGGCGATGTCGCCGACATAATCATCGGTATCGACCGCGTTGACCTCGGCGGCCGGCGGGCCCTTCCAGAGCCAGGATTCCAGCTTCTCCAGCGCATCAGCATCACCATGGGCCACCACTTCGACCCGGCCGTCGGGCAGGTTTCTGGCCCAGCCGGATACGCCCAGGCTATCGGCCTCGGCGCGGGTACTGGCCCGGAAGAACACGCCCTGGACCTTGCCGGACACCAGAAAACGGCGCTTGACAGTCTCGCTCATCATCGACCTCCGTGAAGAAAACCTCCCCGCTCAACCTTTGGAGGATACAAGGCCGACCCGGTTCTGGCCCAGGGCCAGGACAACAGTTCCCCCAAAAGAAAGGGCCCCGTTCGGGGCCCTCTCCGTCTGACGCGTTGTCAGGTTCCGATCAACGATCACCGGACTCGCGCAGATAGCGACGGTCGGAGTCCTCGACCCGGCCAATTTCCCACGCGCCGCGAGTCCGGGCATGCTCAATGGCGTGGTCACGGGCACTCTCGGTCGGGTGCTTGTAGATCGTGAATTCCTGATCCGGGAAGATCAGATCAGCGTCGTCGATCTTGTCGCTGTTGGCGCGATAGATCAGCGGCCACTGGTAGGGGTCGCCATAGACGTCGTCCTTGCCGGAGATGCGCCACAGGCTATCACCGCGACGGACACGATAGCTCATCGTGGCCGCTTCGAGCTCGGACACCAGGGCACGGGCGTGTTCATAGGCATCGCGATAGTTACCGGCATCCTGAGCGTTCCGGGCATCACGCAGACGGCTGCGCTGATCAGCGGTCAGGTTGGTGAAGGTACCGGCCTTGTCCAGATACCCGCCACTCTTCTCGGCGTAGCAATCGTCGATGGTGGACTGGGCGACTTCGGCAGCACGCTCAGCCAGGCGCTGGGCCTCCTCAAATTCCCCGTCAGCTTCGGCTGCTTCAGCACGGCTGAGATAGTCACCGGCATTACCGGTGTCCGTGCAGGGCTCTTCGGCAGCGGCCATAACCGAGCGGGCGTTGTCGATAGCCTGGCGAGCCATGTCACGAGCTTCCTCGTCGATCTCCGGCTCGTCCGGGGCAGTCTGACAACCCACCGCCAGACCAGCGGCGAGCGCCAGGACAATGGCATGTTTACGGGACAGCTTGGTCATGTCGGGCAACTCCTGAGTGCGATTGTTATTCTGTCGGAACAACCTGTTAATGAATTGTATGGTGAAAAGCTAGCACTGTGCATTTTTTCAAGTCAAGAAGAGCGATGCCTTAGGCACCCCGAAGCACGCTTTGTTCAGCCCAATCCTGGCAGCTGCTTGAGCCCAAATCTCCGGGGCAATATTATGCCCTAAATCAGAAACCTAGCAGTGGCATTATGAACGGTCAAGACATTGTTTCATACTATTTTTTTGGGAGTCAGAGAGATGTCGGTAACGATTTACCATAACCCGCGCTGTTCCAAGTCCAGGGCGACGCTGACGCTGATCAAGGAAGCGGGATTCGACCCTGAGATCATCGAATACATGAAGACGCCGCCTGCGGTGGAAACGCTGCGGGAGCTGCTGAAACTTCTGAAAATGGAGCCAGGGCAATTGATCCGCCGCAACGAATCCGTCTTCAAGGAGATGAATCTGGCCTCTGCTGATGAGCAAGCACTGCTTGAGGCCATGAGCCGCGAACCGCGATTGATTCAGCGACCGATTGTCGTCCGCGGTTCCCGGGCAAAGCTTGGGCGGCCACCTGAAGACGTGATGGAGCTGCTGAAGTGAGCCTTCCCGTCCGAATCCTCGTGCTCTATTACAGCCGCCACGGTGCGGTGGCAAACCTGGCCAGGCAGATTGCGCGGGGGGTGGAATCGGTCTCTGGTGCAGAAGCCGTGGTCCGCACGGTTCCGCCGGTGTCACCCAATACCGAAGCCAGCGAACCGGCCGTTCCGCCCCAGGGGCCACCCTACGCCAGCCTGGATGAGCTTGCTCAATGTGACGGCCTGGCCCTGGGCTCGCCCACCCGATTCGGCGCCATGGCCGCCCCGCTAAAATACTTCCTTGACGGCAGCGCCGGGCTTTGGCTGAAGGGTGCCCTGGTGGACAAGCCTGCCTGCGTCTTTACATCCACCGGCAGTCTCCACGGTGGGCAGGAAACCACCCTCACCAGCATGATGCTGCCTCTGCTGCATCACGGCATGGTCATCGCCGGTATCCCCTACACTGAGTCAGCACTGAATGAGACACGCAGTGGTGGCACCCCGTACGGGGCCAGCCATTTCGCGGGTGCCGATGGACAGCAGAGCCAGTCCGCGGAAGAGAGTGAGCTGGCACAGGCTCAGGGAGCCCGACTGGCGCAACTGGCCATCAAGCTCAAGGGAGAGAAACGATCATGATCAGTCTTCGCCGTGCGCGCATGAGCTGCGCCATCAGCGCCCTGCTCGTCTCCCTGACCTGGGGCCTGGGATACGGCCTGTTCCATCCCTCGGAAGAACTGGGGCCCTGGCTGGCCATTGCCGGCAGTCTGCCGCCGCTTCTGTTTGCCGTCGGCGTGTTACAGGGGAAGGTCCTGCCCACTGCCTTGCTGGGCTTCTTCGCCCTGTTCTACATGGCCCATGGCTTTACCGAATTGATGGCCAATCCGGAAGTCCGGGGACTGGCCACGGCATTGTCGCTTTTCTCGCTCGCCCTTTTCCTCACTGCCGGACACAGCCTGCGGGTTCAAAGCCGCCAGCCGAGGGAATAGGCCCCCTCTGTACTGAGGTCCCCTGGCTTCTTACGTCTTTAGGTATCGTCCAGGACCTGGCGCAGGAATGGGATGGTCAGGCCACGCTGGGCGGTGAGGGACAGGTGATCGAGGCGATCCGCCAGCCGGGTCAGGGAATGCATGTCCCGGCGGACACGCCGCATGAGCCAGCGAGCGCTGTCGTCTGGAAGACTCAGACCGCGGCGAGCCAACCGCAACCTGAGTGCCTCGCCGAGATCATCGTCATCCAAAGGCTCAAGGCGATAGACCGGCCCGGCGGCCAGGCGGGAGGCAAGGTCCGGCAAACACAGATCGAGACTGGCCGGGGGCTCGTCCGCCGCGAAAACCAGTTGCCCCCCGGCCTCGCGCATGTCCTCGTAGAGCCGAAACAGGGCCCTTTCCCAGGCCATCTCGCCCGCCACCGACTGAAGGTCGTCCAGGCAAACCACATCAAAGCCGGCCCAACCGGCCAGCAACTCCGGATCCCGCATCTCGGGGCGGGACAGGGGCAGATAGGCAACCTGGCGACCCATGGCGCTGGCGGCGTGGGACACCCCTTGAAGCAGATGGGTCTTGCCTGTGGCCGAGGCCCCGGCCAGGTAGAGATTGCTCTGCCAGCGCCCTTCCGCCAGGGCATTGGCAGTGGCCAGGGCTTCGGCATTGGGCCCGGGAAGAAAATCGTCGAGACGGGTTTCCAGGGACAACTCGATCCCCAGCGGGAGCTGGCCACCACCCAAGGCCAAACCATCCACCATCAGCTTCGGCTCCGACTCGCCTGTCGGAGCTGTCGGATCCAGTCCTGGAGGTAATCCAGGCCGCTGGCAACCACGGACAGCGTTGCAACGGCAACGGCGCCCGCCATCAGCGAGGGGGCCAGTAGCTGCCACTGAGCGTCGGCGATGACCAGCAGCACGAAGCAGATCTGCACCGCCGTATTGATCTTGCTGGTCAAGAAGGGCCGAACCTCGAATTCCGCCAGGCGGTGGCGGTTATACCAGGCACCCAGCACGATCCAGAGATCGCGGACGAACACCAGCGCCACCAGCCACAAGGGCACCAGCCCCTTGTAACCGAGGGTGATGAAAATGGCCGCCATCAGCAACTTGTCCGCAGCGGCGTCGAGCACGGCACCGAGCCGGGATGTCCAGCCAAAACGCTTGGCCAGCCAGCCGTCCACCCCATCGGACACGCCAGCAACGGCAAACAGACAAAGGGTGAGGAAATAGGCCTCGTCCAGCAGAAACAGCACGGTGGGGACAATCAGCACCAGCCGGAAGCTGCTGAGGGCATTGGGCAGCCAGTGCCATTTCATGGGCGCACCCGATAGGTCGGCAGGGCATCACCGGGACGCAGCTCCACCATGGCGTCCCCGCGCCCATCCACCCCGGTGGGGTCAATGCGGACCAGGCGATCACCCAGTTCAATCGCCTGTTCCAGGGACTGACGACCACCACGAGCGTGAATACGAAATACGGCCGTGTCCTCTTCCAGGGATTCCAGACGGACCCGCTCCACGGGGGTCAGCCCTTGCAGATGACGCTCAACCCTGACGTAATCTTCCAGCTCGGCCAACCCCCGAATACGTAGGCGAATTTCATCGTCACTGCCAATATCGCCATCCACGGCAAAGCGCCTGGCGAGGCGATCGGCCAGCTCATGGACACCATCCTCGAGTGCCTCATCTCCGAGCGAGACCCCGCCCTGCCATCGGGTCACGCCATCCGGCTGGTACAGGGCCCAGCGGGAGCGCCAGAGATCACCACCCACATTCTCGACACGACCAATCAGAATGGCATTGGGACTGTACCGCCCGGACGCCTCGAGGATGCGATCATCGAAACCGCCCCAGACATCGGCAAAATCCACGGTTCGGCGGTCTTCCAGGTCCATGATGGGAAACAGCAGGGGCAAGCCCCGGTCATTGGCTGCCTGTACAAGGGCCGGGGCCTCGCGGCCAACATCGCCCTCGGTCAGCAGATCGCGGTCACCCCCGTCCCGGCGGGCAAGCCAGACCAGTACCCGAGGTCGCTCCCGCCCCCACAGCGGCACGCCCTGCTCGCGAACCCGGCGGTCGATACTGTCCGGATCAAAGCGGGCCCAGAGGCTGAACTCACCGTTATCGCCACTTTCGATACGAAAACGCTCCACCAGCTGCTCAAGCTCGTCCACGACGGGTTCCAGCGGCGGATGATCCTTGGGATCTCGAAATCCAGTCACGCGGGACAGGACACGCAGGCCGGCCTCTCGAATCCCGGCCTGGCGACTGGCGTCGCTGCGGTCAGGCACCTCCACCCGTGCCTCATAGAGGGCATCGCCGCTGACCCCCGGTTCGGCCGCGAGGCTGGCCAAGAAGGGTATCCACAGGAGAATGATCAGGAACAGGGCGCCACGCCGGGCAAAAATCGAGCAATTCATCAAGCTGCCAGCCATCCCGCTGAGTTCGTTATCCCCGATGCCCGGCCCATGCCGAGCGTCCACAACACCATGAGCTCGCCCCAGGAACGAGTAATCCGCATCCGGTCCATGCTTTCGTGCTCGTGTACAATACCACAGCCGTCGCGAGGCTCCGACACCGGACTGGCGCGGCACTGGAAACGTCTCCGGCTCCCAAGCCGGAATCCCGCAACCTGCTTCGGAATCTGTCATGAGCAGCAAGGACTCCCTCACCTATCGTGACGCGGGCGTCGATATCGATGCCGGCAATGAACTCGTCCGTCGAATCGGTCCGGCGGTGGCGGCCACCCGCCGGCCTGGCATGATCACCGGCCTGGGCGGCTTCGGTGGTCTGTTCGAGCTTCCCAGTGGCTACCGTCAGCCGGTACTGGTATCGGGTACTGACGGCGTGGGCACCAAATTGCGACTGGCATTGGACCTCAACCGCCATGACACGGTTGGCATCGACCTGGTTGCCATGTGTGTCAACGATATCGTGGTGCTTGGGGCCGAGCCGCTGTTCTTTCTGGATTATTACGCCACCGGCCGCCTGGATGTGGACGTGGCCGCGGATGTGGTCCGCGGCATAGCCCGTGGCTGTGAGCTGGCCGGGGCGGGCCTGATTGGCGGTGAGACCGCTGAAATGCCCGGCATGTACGGAGACGGCGACTACGACCTGGCCGGCTTCACGGTCGGCGTGGTGGAGAAGGACCAGATCATCGACGGCAGCCGCATTGGCGACGGTGACCGGGTCCTGGGCCTGGCCTCCTCCGGGGTGCACTCCAACGGCTATTCCCTGGTGCGCAAGATTCTGGCGCGGGAGAGTGATCCCGACCAGGTCAAGATCGGGGAGCAGAGCCTGAGCGAGGCCTTGCTGGCGCCGACCCGCATCTACGTCAAGTCCCTGCTCGACCTGTTCGAGCAGTGCACCGTCGGCGGAGTCGCCCACATCACCGGCGGTGGCCTGACGGAAAACATCCCGCGGATACTGCCGGAAGGGCTGGGGGTAGAAATCGACCCGCAAAGCTGGTCTCTCCCGCCGCTGTTCCAGTGGCTGCAGGAAAAAGGCGCCGTGGAGACGGCCGAAATGCGGCGCACCTTCAATTGCGGCATCGGCATGGTGGTGATCGTCCCCGAGGCAGAAGCCGAGAAAGCCACAGCCTGTCTCGAAGCAGCGGGTGAAACGGTCTTCAGTATCGGCCGCGTCGGCCGGGGCATTGAGGGCGTCCAATACCGGTGAGTGTCCAGGCAGGCAAAGACTTCCCCGTGGCGGTCATGCTGTCCGGGGCCGGCACCACCCTGGAGGCGATCCTCAAGGCTAACGCCGACGGCCTCTGCAGGGCCAGGCCGACCCTGGTACTCAGTGACCGCCAGAAGGCCCGTGGCCTGAAAGTGGCCCAAGCGGCCGGCATCCCGGCCCGGGCACTGCCACGGCGAGACTTCCAGGACCAGGCCGCCCACGAAGGGGCGCTGGCCGAGGCCATTGATGCCAGCCAGGCTAATTGGGTCGTTCTGGCCGGCTATATGCGAATACTCGGCGGCGACTTCGTCCGCGCCTTCGCGGGGCGAATGCTCAACACCCATCCTTCCCTGCTCCCCGCCCACCGGGGACTCAACACCTACCAGCGGGCACTGGATGCCAATGACACAATGCATGGCTGCAGCGTGCACTTTGTCACCGAAGACCTGGACGGGGGGCCGGTGATTGCCCAGGCCGAGGTGCCCATCCAGCGCCGGGACACCGCGGCGGAACTTGAGCAGCGTACACGGGCCAGAGAACGTAGACTGTATCCCATGGTCCTGGAGCTGGTGGCCGATGGGCGGATCGGACTCGATGGCAGTCAGCCTACGTTTGATGGCAAGGTACTGGAGCGACCACTGCGCCTGCCCTGGAATGGAGAGGAGTTGGAATGAAAAGGATTGTCGGCGTCATCTTGCTGGCCGCCCTGGTGTTGGCGGTGCCCCCCCTCGATGGCAAGGAGCGTGGTTTCACTGCCGAGTACCGGGCCTATTACGGCTCCATGCGCGGTGCCAGCACGGTCTTCACCCTGGAACGCTGGAACGATGATGAATGGCTGTGGCAATCACGCAGCGAACCGGCCGGCGTCGTCTCCATGTTTCGTGATGACATCATTACCGAGCGCTCCCGCTTCCGGGTTGTCGAAAACGGCATTCAAGCGCTGGATTACCGCTATCACCACCGTGAAGGGGGCGACACTCGCCGGCAGCGGCATCTGGCCTTCGACCTGAATGATGGCATCGTCCGTTTCAACGACGATGGTGACCGGGGTGAACTGGAGGTGCCCGCCCACAGCCTGGATCGCTTCCTGGCACAGTACGTGCTGATGCGGTCCCTGGCCAATGATGAGCGGCCCGAAGGCTTCCATATCGTGGACCGCGACCGGCAATTCGAGCAGGCACTGGACTATGCCGGCGAGGAACGCATCCGCACCCGCGCCGGACGCTTCGACACGGTCCGGGTGGACCTCAAGGACGCAGACTCCGAACGTGTTCTCAGCCTCTGGATGGCACCCGAGCTGGACTACCTTCCCGTCAAGCTGGAACAAAGCGAGCCGGGCGAACGCACCGTGCGCATGGAGCTGGAAAGCAGCGATCGCTGATCGCTGCCCCCTCAAGCCCTGGGCAAGGTAACACCCCGCTGCCCCTGGTACTTGCCACCCCGGTCCTTGTAGGACACTTCACAGACTTCATCCGATTCCAGGAAAAGCATCTGGGCCACACCCTCATTGGCGTAGATCTTGGCCGGCAGGGGGGTGGTGTTGGAAAACTCCAGGGTCACATGCCCTTCCCACTCCGGTTCCAAAGGCGTGACATTGACGATGATGCCGCAGCGGGCATAAGTGGACTTGCCCAGGCAGATGGTGAGTACCGAGCGGGGAATCCGAAAATATTCCACCGTGCTGGCCAGGGCAAAGGAGTTGGGCGGAATGATGCAGACATCCGATTCCACATCCACAAAGCTCTTGTCGTCGAAACCCTTGGGGTCAACGATGGCCGAGTTGATATTGGTGAAAACCTTGAAATGCCGGGAGCAGCGAACATCGTAGCCGTAACTGGAGGTGCCGTAGGAAATCAGGCGCTCTCCGTCAGCCCCGGTCTTGATCTGACCCGGTTCGAAGGGCTCGATCATCCCCTCCTGTTCCGCCATCCGCTTGATCCAGCGATCGGATTTGATGCTCACAACGATTTTCTCCCTCGGGTTTGTTGGCTTCGATCCGGCACAGAACCGATCGACGGAATCATACCGGTCAAGTAGCTTGAGTGAACAGTGAACAGTTCCCAGTGAACAGCAAGCCATGCCAACGTGGGATACCTGCCGTTTCCTGATGAATCGTTGCCACAGCGAACCATAAGCTTGCCCGTGCTCCGCCGAAGCGGCACGGCATCTTCACGGGCACTGCCAGCTGTTCACTGGGAACTGTTCACTCCCAACATTTCAGTCATCCACGACTGAAATGTTGGGAAATGCTGCCTCCGCTTCCCCGCCCTGGGTCGCCAGCTCGCGGGCCATGCGGCGGGCCATGTCGCGATAGCGTTGGGCGACGGGGCCCTCCGGGTCCACGACCACCGTGGGGCGGCCGCCGTCGACTTCCTCTCTGATGCGCGGGTCCAAGGGCAGGCTACCCAGCAGGGGCGTTTCGAACTGGGCCGCCAGGCGCTGGCCGCCGCCCTCGCCGAAGATGGACTCCTCATGGCCGCAATTGCTGCAGATATGCACGCCCATGTTTTCCACAATCCCCAGCACCCGGACATCCACCTTCTGGAACATTTTCAGGCCCTTGCGGGCATCCAGCAGGGAAATCTCCTGAGGCGTGGTCACGATCACCGCGCCACTCACCGGGACACGCTG
>NZ_SLKM01000297.1:0-2687 GCF_007134575.1 Natronospira sp. | reverse complement strand
TTGCCCGGCCGGCGCGCCGAAATCTGACAAACCAGTCCAGCGCCCAGGTCGCATTGGAGGACGGCGCGTCACGGCATTGCGTGGGCGAACCCGCTCCTACAGGCGCCCGGCCTAATCCAAATCCCGAACCAGCCGGACGTGGGTCTCCTGTGGGAGGTGGTTCCGAAGGTTGTCTAGGTCAACCGGAATCTCTCTGACAATTCCCTGATCCTGTGTTATTCCGAAAAATGCTGGGTCACGGTTCTCCTGTCTTGAACTGCCAGCTCCCCAGTCCACCGCTGTCGCTGAGATAGCATGTGATTTCCGAGGCGTATTTGGAAAAATGTTTAGGTCGATAGCCGGATGAGCACAGGAACGCTCGGTAAGTGTATCGAGTTCTTTAATGTTGGGTACCCGCCAGTCATCATAGCCGGCATGGCCAGATTCGGCTGCCTCTAGTAAAGCTGACTGAATATCCAGGGTTGTGGGGGCGCCTACACAGGTCTCACCGTCCCATTCCTGCCCAATACTGCATCGCATCCACATCAGTCCGTATTCTGCGTGGATAACGGTACCGTCTGGCATTGGCATCAGGTCATCCGGGAGGTTGCTTCTGCTCACGTTATCTACACATTTTTGTTCACCTCGAGGTTCCACCGGGGGGATGGTTTCATCAATATAGCGATCTTGCTCATCCACATGGCGAACCAGTTTTACATGTGAGGAAAGCCCACTGCCTTGAGGTGCTTGAAGGCCTGCGGCGACAAGGTTATTCCACGCGAGTCCCGAAGACTCTGCTTCCTCGCCAGGTTCCATGTTTAGCAAGGGGTTGACGAATGCATTTGCTGACCAGAAGAAAGGATCAGTGGCTCGATGTCTTTGGCTAGGGAAGTATTCCGTATCGATAAACGTACTGCTCCAGTCGCGAATTACGGGTGATGGCCGGAAACTATTGATTGAAAGCCACTCTCGTACGGTAGGCAAGCGCCAGTCGTTGTATCCACAAAGACCTTTCTCATTGACAGCGGCAGTCAAGTCATCCGTGCTGCAGTACTCCAGGGGGCAGCTTCCCAGTGAGGCACGTCTCCTTCCAGGTCGCCCTGCATTGACTCGCTCGTCGGGGTTGTACCAGGTCCAGCGGTGCCGGAGGGCGTGGATATCGTCGTCATCGGCATACCAGTCTTCCGGATCGGCGGTCTTGACCTCCCACATCAGCCCGGTGACATTGTCGCGGACACAGCGCCATTCCTCGGCGTCGGCGGGCAGGGTGGCGCCGTTGGCGGCGATCTTGGTGAAATCAAACCCCGCATGGCCGGAATCATGCTTGTCCAGCTCTCCCTTCGCAGCCAGCCGGTCACGACCGAACTCGGCATCCTGACCCGGCCAGTCTTCGACCGTGCACTCGACCATGGCATCGGCTTCGCCGTCATAGCACTGCTGCAGGCCGGTATCGTTGAGCCCGCCCAAGGGCGTGAAGGTGCCTTCCGGGCGGGCACCAATCCGTGCTGCCTCGCTGTCGGGCCGCATCCAGCGCTCGGCTACCACGGCCAGATAGTAGTCCTGCTCATTTTTCAATTCATTTAGGCGAACAGGCGGTTGATCGGTTGTGAGTATATCCAGGGCATCATCGAGAGCTTGGTCCCTTTCTGTCAGAAGATGAACCCGATAGCGGGCTGCCTCTTCGGAAAGCGTCCAGTTCAGTCGGATCTCCCTGTCGCCAGTTTCCACTTCAAGATCTGTCGGTTTGTCGAGAGGTTCCTGGTTGCCGCAACCGACCAATAGAGAAGCGGCAAGTAGTAGTACCCATCTGATGTTCATCTCTGCTCTCCCTAACCATTCATATTGCGAAGAGCGCCCCCCATCGGAAGGATGGGGGGCGCTCCAGGGCTTGTTTAGATCATTTTTCAGATCAAGTCGTCTCTTTCGAAGCCCTGAAAGGTTTGCAGGAAATGCAGGATGTCAGCATAGTGCTCGCCTTTGGCCTCATCCTTGTGTTCCGTACGCCATTTATTTAGTGCATCGGCGGCCTTTTGTGCGGCTAGGTTAGGGCCATGCAGGCGAATATCGTACGTCACTGAGCGGTTTGCGAGGTCATCCCGAATTACGTAATGGCACTGCAGGTGCTGCAACTCTGGAGAGTACCGGGGTTTTCCGTTTGACCGGATTTCGGCTTCAAGTAGCCGTGCCATTGCTGGCGCTTCAGTGGATAGAATGCCTCCAGAGCAAAGCTGCCAATTCGGGGCTTGGGTAATGCGAACTTTATTGTTAACAATTGAGTTAACAGTCGACCCAAATTGTTCGAACTCCTCAGATCGTTGTGTCGTTACCCAGTCGAGGCTTGCAGTTGTCAAGTTTTTTGCAAGAATTCTCTCTTGTGCCACTGCAGTCTGATAACTGGCAGCCAGGCTAAAGTCTGCTGTCAAACGCCATTGGAAGTCTTCATAGTTATCATTCACGTATATGGTGTGATTCGCCAGTTTAATGGCATCTTGAAACAGCTTGTCGATTCGATCTTTTCTCTGATATCGACTTGCGACGGTATCGCTACGGTAGAGGGGGTAATACCCCCATTTTTAGTGGCTCTCAAAAGTAGAGCCTAAGCAGCCATCGCTGCCTTCATCTTCGGGGTGATGCCACCGAGGCCCATATTGGGCCGTTCGTTGTTGTACGTCCAGAGCCAACGGGTCGCAAATTCCTGGACCTGTTGA
>NZ_SLKM01000095.1:0-2704 GCF_007134575.1 Natronospira sp. | reverse complement strand
GCGCATCAGCAGGCCGGATATGCCCCAGGCCAGGCCGATGCCGACTTCGTTGCCGCCACCGCCCTCGGGGCGCATCACCGACAGCGACAGGGTGGGATTGGAAAACTGGGAGGCCTCGACCACGTCGGCAGCGGTCAGATCCAGCCGAGCGTAGGCCGCCTGCATGCGCGGGTTGCGCCACAGGGACTGGTGGATGGCCTCCTCGAGCGTCAGCTCGCCGGAGGGTCGGGGCATCTCCGACTCGGGCAGGTCGATCCCCTGCACCGAGATGTCCTCCGCCAGCTCGGACCGCTCCAGCTCGGGCGCGGTGACCGCGCAACCGGCGAGGAACAGCACCGACACGACGGGGAGCAGCAATCGGGTTGCTCGCATCGTGAAAATCTCCTTGATCGGACTTCGATTCCGCATCCCGCGCGAGCGCGCGACACGGCCTTGCCGTCCGCCAGCACCGAGTGGAAACCCGGACGTGCGGACAGCCCCGGCGCTCGGGCCGGTACAGTCAGATCAGGAGAGGATCGGGGGTCGGTATAACGCAGCCCCAGGCGGACCGCTCTGGAAGGAATACAGGTTCGTCGCCTGTGCCATCGGGCTCAGGGCATTGATGCCGGTGATGGATGGCATACCCTGGCAATGGCTGCAGGCCGAGCAAGAGGCCAGGCAGGTGGCGTCCATACAATCCACGTGCACGATCACCCCGCTGGCGTCAGAGGAATCCGAAGTCTCGCGGGTGTGGTCATCGCCATGCCGGGTATCGGCATGATCGTCATGCGCATGGTGATCGTGGTCGTCGCCGTGCGCATGATCATGTGCGTGGCCATGGGCCGCGTGATCCGCAGGCTTGTCCCCCTGCGACTGGGCCCCGTGCATCGCATGCCCGGCATGACCGCCTTCCTCGCTCGCAACCGCCGCCAGCGCCGGCAGGCCGGCAATCGCCAGCACCAGCATCCAGCACAGCAGTCGGTGGAAGACCCGTTTCACGTCGGTCAGGACCTCATGTCGAGGGGCGTCGCCCCGATAACCGGACATCAACCTACCACAACCCGCGACCCCTGCAGGAGCGTGCTCGCACATTCGTGCCCGGCGCCCGGTCGGCGAGGGGGCGCGCCTCCTGCCGATCCGGTGCTGCCCCCTGCTGGAGCCCGGCGTTGGGGCCCGGCCCCTGGGCGCGACCGGCCCTTCCTGCACCCCATCGGCCAGAGGGCTGGCCCCCTACGCGAGCGCGCGCTCGATCACGTCTCGCAGGTCGCGCGAGAGTTCGAGCGCGGCGAGACGCTCGAGTTCCGCACGCATCGCCTCGCCGCGGGCCGCATCCACCTTGCGCCAGCGCGTCAGCGGCTGGGCCAGGCGCGCGGCGGTCTGCGGGTTCATCGCGTCCAGCTTCTCGATGAACGCGCCCATGCGGCGGTAGCCCTCGCCGTCTTCCTGGTGGAAGTGACGTTCGTTGCGGGCCATGAACGGCCCCAGCACCGCGCGCACGCGGTTCGGGTTGGTCCAGCGGAACCCGGGGTGCTCCAGCAGCGCCTCCAGGCGCTCGCAGCCGCCGGGGACCTGGCTGCCGGCCTGCAGGCCGAAGTACTTGTCCAGCACCAGCGGGTCGTCGCGGTAGCGCTGCTCGAAGTCCGTCAGCAGCACCTCGCGTGCCTCGTGATCCAGCTCGTTGACCGCATTCAGCGCACCCATGCGCATGGTCTGGCTGCGGGCCTTCTGGTACTGCGCCAGGGCCTCGGGCACCGCGGCCTGGTCGCCGGCGGCCACGCGCAGCGCCAGCAGACGGTTGCGCAGCTGGCGCAGCCCCATGGCCTCGGCGGTGAAGGCGCCGTTGTCGACATCCTCCAGTTTCGGCTGGATCTGCTGCATCGCCTCGGTCAACGGCATGTACAGGCGTTTCTCCAGGTCGTCGCGCTCGTTGCGCAGGCGCACCGGATCCACACGCTCGAACAGCTCGGCCAGCTCGCGGGTCGGCGGCAGCTGCAGGATGGTCGCCAGCAGCACCGGCTCGATCGCCGCGTCGCGCAGCAGTTGCGCCAGCGCGCGTTCGATCGCCGCCTCCAGCGCGGAGTCGGCGGCGTCGTGTTCGATGCGCGCGCGGATCGCGCGGCGGAACAGGGTCTGAGCGGCCTCCCAGCGGGCGAAGGCGTCGTCGTCATGCGCCAGCAGGTGGGCCAGCTCGTCCACGCCCTGGTTGGCGTTCAGGATCACCGGGGCGGAGAAGCCTCGCAGCCAGGAGATCGCGACCGGCTCGGCGGAAAGCCCCTCGAAGCAGAAGGTCTGCTCCGCCGTATCCAGCTCCAGCACCCATTCGTCGCGCTCGGCCTCGTCGCCTTCCCGGCGCGCGCGGATGCGCTGGCCGTCCGCATCGAGGAAGGCCATGCGCATCGGGATCACCACCGGCTCCTTGTGCGCCTGCCCCGGGGTCGGCGGGGTCTCCTGCGCCAGGGTGACGCGGGCCGGACCACCGGGGCCGTCGAACGCGGTGCTCGCGGTCACGTGCGGGGTGCCGGCCTGGGTGTACCAGCGCTTGAAGCGGGAGAGATCGCGCCCGCTGGCCTCGGCCATCACCGCGACAAAGTCGTCGGTGGTCACCGCCTGGCCGTCGAAGCGCTCGAAGTAGACATCCAGCCCGCGGCGGAAGGTCTCGCGCCCGATCAGGGTGCGCAGCATGCGGATCAGCTCCGCGCCCTTCTCGTACACCGTCAGGGTGTAG
>NZ_SLKM01000234.1:0-2705 GCF_007134575.1 Natronospira sp. | reverse complement strand
AGCTTGGCGATCGGTGAACAGGAGATAGTCGGCGGGGCCAATGTCTGTCTGGTACTCGCGGACGGCGATACCAGGACTAATACTGAAGTCGAGCGCATCCTTGTGCTGGACCGACCAACCCGCCGCGCGCAGGCGGGCATCAATCTGATCCCGGGCGATTTGTACAGGCGTCTGGTTCACGTCAGTAGGCAAGCGGGCGCTCGGTTATTTGGGACTTCTTCTACCATGCGGGGCGCTGGTGCGGGTTTCAAGTACTCGGAAATCCTGGTAGTGATTAAGTTTGAACTTCCTTGCTTGCAGAAGCGTTCAGGGGCATTCTGTTCGTTGTTGGAAAGAGGATACTCCAGTGGCCCGGACGAGCGAACAGACGATTTCTAAAGCAGTTATGCGTATCGCAGCGAAGCGAAAGGACAGGACTGCAACTTTTAAGCGGCTTTACGCCGAGATCCCTGGTGACGTTGCGCTCACACAGGAAGACTGTCAGCCGTCTCAGACCCGAAACGGCGAACCTATGTGGCGTCAGATCGTGCGCAATATTCGGTCGCACCACCAAGTTCAAGGTAACGCCATAGCCGAAGGTTGGCTTGAGCACGTTCCGCGAGTTGGCTATCGTATAACCAAAGCAGGCATCAAGCACATCATTTAAGAATACTTCGCCTTGTAGCCTGGCTTGAACCACTTCAACTCAGTGCCGGGACTGTCTTTGTCCCACACAAACCACGCATAAGCAGTTGTCCCGCTGCCCCTTATGGTGGCGCCAGCAGGATAAAACGTAATCCTTTCGCTAAACACCCACACTCTAGACGGCGGGACTTGCGAAAAGATAGTTCGCTGCCGGTTGGCTCCCTCCAGAAAGGCGAGCCTCAAAAGCAGGGCAAGCTTCTTGCGTGAAGCTGAGAGGCCCGATCTGACAAAACCCTCAGCGGCGTTGTATGGGGGGTTGGTGATTACATTATCTGCGCGCCGTGATGTTTCCAAGAAGTCAATTCCGGCCTCGCCGTACCCCCGGTCATATAGATCAGAACTCTGGAGTTGCTGACCCGTTTCTTTCAAGACCTCAGACATTGCTCCGTTGCCACAAGCACTTTCCCAGATACCCCCCTCGAACCTCTCATTGTCGATTAGAGCCCACGTTGCCCAGGCAGGAGTTGGAAAGTAATCCGGGCCGTCCAAGTCGGCGAACCGCTTAATTGTCGGCTTGTATCCGCCGTTCAGTTTGTATGTCATGTCCATAGCAAAAGAATAGCAGAATCAGTGGGTTAGTCAATATCAGCTAAGTGATTCAAATGACTCAATTATTGGTGTGGTTCGATGCTCCAGCCTCCGGGCTCGCGGAGCCAGATGGCATCGAGAAGGATGGGCTGCCGGCTGATGCAGTTGCGGCAGTGCGCTTGCGGCATAGGGCTGCAGCAGTCGTTCCATTGAAAAGCCAGACAAGGTGTGCTGCCGCGCTGCTGCACGGCGCAAGAAGTATGAAACGGTCGCTCGAGGACGTTTCTGGCGCTGCTTTGCTGCCGCGAGATCGTCAAAACGTTTCAGCCTGTTCCGGTGAACATGGCCCCGTCGAACGGTGAAGCCACTTCGACCATTTTGATCTCGGTTCGGAAAACGGTTAGGTTGCACAGTGAAAGACGTGCCGCGCGAGATTGATGTCTATGCCAACGGCGCGAGGGAATCGCCCTTGAAAAAGTCGGGAAAGCTGCGAAGCATCCGAAGCGTGCGCCTCGGCACGACCGGAAGGGGCAGCACGCATCCCGAGCATCGCTATTATGGCTCGCGGTTGCCGGTCCTACTGTGAGTGCTTCTGTCGCGTCGGTGGGTCGACGGCGTGTCGGTGCACTTCTTTGCCATCGATCATCGCGACGGCCTGGTGCTGTTCGACACCGGTCTCGACCCGGCGATCGCACGCGATCCGCTCGGGTATCTGGGCAGCGCGCTGGCCGAGTTCTTCCTCAACCGTCTGTTTCGCTGGAAGATCAGCCCCGAAGACAATGTCAGCGACGAGTTGGCCCGCACCTGCGGCTCGTGATTAATCCGAGGCGCTGCGGCATGGCCAGCATCACGATCCGCAACCTGGACGATGAGGTGAAGCGCCGCCTGCGCATCCGCGGGGCCGCGAATGGTCGGTCCATGGAGGAAGAAGCGGGGAAGCTACTCCGGGCCGCGCTGGGCGATGCCGACCTGCCAGTCAATTTGGGGCGGCAATCCGAGCGCGTGTCGCGGCTCCGGGCGGGGCCTATCTCAACCTGCCTGCTCGCGACTCGACGCGCCCGGCGCCGGTGTTCGATCAGGGCTGATCTGGTCGGGCGCAAGGAGTCGGTAACTTTCGAGCCCCTCGCGCTAAAGGCTCTGTGCCTCAAGTCTTTGATTCCGGCGCGCTTGTCGGTAGGGTCTTCGGGTAACATCAAGTGAATCTTTGGCCCGGAGAGGGCTCCTGAACGAGGCAACCCGGTCCATGCCGAAACTGTCGCTGAGGGTGTGTATGCCACCGCCGTGGAGGTCGATTGCGTTCAATAGGCGTTGGTTGAGCATAGATTCGGCAAGCAAAGAAGTGGCGTGCGTCTGATGGCAGAGGGTTCGGAAAACTTGCTTCGCTACTGGCGGACATCGCTTGCTGATGGCGCACTGGGCGAAGGAAAGTTCACGCAAGGGGACCGCAAGAGGTTTGTCGAAGTGCCTGGCGACTCCCTGAAAACAGGCGTTCT
>NZ_SLKM01000249.1:0-2713 GCF_007134575.1 Natronospira sp. | reverse complement strand
CAGAATGAGCCTCCCTGTTAAAGTCGTTGACAAAGTGCTCGAGCTCTTCCCGGGCAACTCCTGCCTTTTTAAGCAACCCATCAAAGCTTTCCTTCAAAACCGCTTTCCGATAGGCCTCAAAGTCCTCACAATGATCATCAATAAAAACACGGTTTTCTAACTTATTGACAAGCAAATAATGGATGGCGGCTTTGATGAAATAATAACTCGAACCGATATTTGTTATCGTATCAGCTTTATGAGCCATTTTGCTGTTCTTCCTGGTGGTGATGAGTTCAAGCGGGATGTTGTTACGGAAATGTGCGTTGAAAGCATAAAACCCGGCTACTGCATTCTCTTCGTTCACCTCGCTGTCGAGTATATAAATGCGTTTGGCCATTTTAAGTTGTTCCAGCGGGACGTTGTAATGGCTGTTTGCAAAATAGCCATCGCCTTTGTCCATATAATGGAAACTGCTGATATTGTTGGTTTTGGCTCCGGCTCGCGCAAACTTTTGCACCATATAGATTTCTTCATTGGTAAGCCGGGCGCCTGCATAAAAGGCATTCTCATCAGCTTTTACAGCTTGTAATTTCTCTTTTATTATTGAGAAAGCCTCTTCAAAGGAGATAGGTACAAACTCACCGTTTGTTTTTTTCAGCGGTTGTGTAAGTCGGTTTTTATCGTTAAGATACTGATAACCAAACTTTGCAAACCTGCAGATACTGCCATCTTTATTCACCAGGCCTTTGCTTCCCGTTATGCGGGAAACAAATCCGGTTTTGTGGTGCAGGGTGATTTCGCAGCCAATGGAGCAATAGTTGCAGATGGTTTTGACACTTTCCGTTTTTACCGGCATGGTCTTAAAGGGCACATTTTCAGTGATGGCCCCTGTAGGGCAAGTGTCAATGCACAGGCCGCACGATTCGCAGTTTGTGTTTTGCAGCGGACCATCCATGCTTGGAGCCACGTAGGTCTCAAAGCCACGGTTAACAAGCCCCAGGGCATTGGCACCGTTCACTTCGGAGCAGATGCGTATGCAGCGCGAGCAGAGAATGCACTTGTTGTTATCTATCTCAACGAATGGGTGCTCAAAATCAACCTGGTATTTTTTGTAGTCGCCACCAAAGCGTTTTTGTTCTGCCTGGTAATCATTGGCATATTTTTTCAAGTCGCAGGTGTGCAATTCAGAGCAGCCGCATTCAAGGCAGCGCATTGTTTCCTTGATGGCTTCTTCGTCGGCATATCCCAGCTCCACTTCATCGAAATTGTCGCGCTTTGCAGGATCAAGGGTGGGCATCTCTTTTCTTTCCTGGTTGATGAAAAAGTCTTTATAGTCGCCATCCTCTTGCTTCTCAAAATGATCTTTTTTGCTGAGAAACTCTTTAGGAGCTGCTGTTATTTCTTTTCCATTGAGGTATTGGCTGCAGCTTTCAGCGGCTATCTTGCCTTGTGCAATGGCTTCAATGAGTGTGGCAGGGCCGGTAACCCCGTCGCCGCAAGCAAACACATTCTTTATGGATGTTTGCAGCGTACCCCTGGCGGCATCAATGTCGCCCCAGCGGTTCAGTTTGAGAGGCGCTTCAGCGTGCTGGCTGATGTCATCCATGAAGTTTACCACGGTCTTTTGTCCGATGGCTGCGAGGATAAAGTCGAGTTCAACGTCAAACTCTGAGCCTTCCACTTTTACCGGCCGGCGACGGCCCGAGGCATCGGGTTCCCCCAGCTCCATGCGGATGCAAGTGAGCGTTTTTAGTTTGCCGTCTTCATCCTTGTTGACCCTGGCTGGTGCCGTCAGGAACATGTAATTAATTCCTTCAAGCTTCGACTCATGGATTTCGATGGGGTTGGCCGGCATCTCTTTTTCTGTGCGGCGGTAGATTACGGTGACCTCCTCGGCACCGCAGCGTTTGGCGGTTCGGCAGCAGTCCATGGCCGTGTTGCCGCCGCCAATCACTGCTACTTTCTTACCGGTGAAGTCATATTTCTGGCCTGTCATCTCCATGTTGCGCAGGAAGTCAATGCCGGAAAAGATATTTTCAGCATCATCGCCATCACAACCGATGCCGGTTCCTTTCTGGGAGCCAATGGCCAGTATGGTGGCGTCGAACTGTTCTTTCAGGTCTTTATAACTAATATTATCGCCCAGCCGCTGCCCATAATGGATTTTGACACCCAGCCCGGTTATTCCTTCTATTTCTTTCTCAATCACGTCGTTGGGAAGACGATAGGGTGGTATGCCATAGCGCAGCATGCCGCCGGCGTGTGGGCTGGCTTCAAAAATTTCGGCGTGGTGTCCTTCCTTTGCCAGGAAGTAAGCGGCGGTAAGTCCGCCGGGCCCTGCACCAATGATGGCAACTTTTTTGCCGGTAGGTGGTTTAATCTCAGGCATGAAACGATTCTCCGAAAACATGTCGATGTCAGAGGTGTAGCGCTTCAGGTAGTCGATGCCCACACCGATCTCCTCAACCAGATTCCTGCGGCACACCAGTTCACAGGGGCGCACGCACACGCGGCCGCAAATCGCTGGCAGGGGATTGGTTTCCTTGATCAGCTCAACGGCTTCGCGGTGTTTACCCTTGTTGATCATCGAGATGTATCCCTGCACATCCACACCCGCGGGGCATTCCTCACGGCACGGCGGCGCACAGTCAGCATAATGGTTGCTTACCAGCAGATCAAGCGCAAACTTTCTAGACTTATGAACCCGCTCGTTGTCAGTCTGAATGCGCAT
>NZ_SLKM01000200.1:0-10766 GCF_007134575.1 Natronospira sp. | reverse complement strand
CTTGCTGACGCGGGAGGAGCGGGCGGTCGAGCCATGGCTGGATCACACCACTCGGCTGCTCTGTCATGAAGCATTGAATGAGGCCCCGGGCAGCATGGCCGTGAGCAGCCGCATGACCGAGCTGTTGTTCATTCAGGTCCTGCGGCTGCTTGCTCAGCGATCCGAGACCAAAGGGTTTCTCATGGCCCTGCGGGACCGCCGCTTGAGTCGGGCGCTGAACGCCTTTCATGGTGATCCTGCCAGGGCCTGGACGCTGGAGCTGATGGCCGAGAGTGCGGGCATGTCCCGCTCGGCGTTCGCCCGCCATTTCAGTGAAATCATGAGCACGACGCCTGGGGACTATGTCAGCCACTGGCGGATGCAGTTGGCCGCCCAGCGTCTTCGGGATTCTGGCGAGTCGCTGGATGCCATCGCCGAGGCCGTGGGCTATCGCTCGCCAGCGGCTTTTAGCCGTCAGTTTCTCAGGACCTTTGGCGAGCGGCCCGGACAGTGGCGAAAGCGGCAGGGCTCGTAGGAGTGGGCCATGCCCTGGTGACAGTGATGGCCTGCCACCAGGGGAATCCGAGTATCAGCCCTCCCATTTGTGGCCGGCGAAAGCCTGGTCCAGTTCGGGATGATTCAGGTGGTTGGCGTAGTTACTCAGGGTCTTGACCGCCAGGGCCAGGACGATCTGCATGATGTGGCTTTCCTGATAACCGGCATTGAGAAATGCCTCCACGGACTTTGGGTCCGGCCGGCCGCGGCTGTCGAACATGACTCGGGTGAAACGGCTGAGGGCGGCCAGTTTGGGATCGGGAATCGCTTCGTCGTTGCGCAGCGCGGCCAGGGTGTCGGCCGGAACCTGGGAGACCTGCTCGGCGATCATGCTGTGGGCGCTCATGCAGTAGGCGCAGCCGTTGGCCCGGCTGATGGTCAGGAGAATCACTTCCTGCTCGGCGGGCTCGAAGCCGGAGAGCTCACGAAAGTACTCGTAACCGTGCAGATAGCTGCTCAGTACGCCGGGGGCCTTGGCCATGTGTGCATACATGCTGGGCACAAAACCCAGCGTGTCTTTGGCGTCCTGCAACAGGGGTTTTACCTTCTCGTCTGCATTGTCCAGTGTGACGGGATCTTGCTGAATTCGGTATTCGGCGGTCATGTGCTTCTCCAGTTGGCAGCGAGTCATTCTCGCAGGTGGACAGGGGACGACAGTGATCCTGCGCCGTTACAAGCGCGAGGCTTGTAACGGTGACGCCCCGCCAAGCGTCAAAATGGGAACGGTGCCATGCCGGTGTAGAGTGGAGGTTCGCATTGTCCGCCCTGATCGAGTTATCCTTTCCCGATGGGACATTCCGGCCATCGCAGGGCGGTGCCGGAATTCGGCTCATCCATCGGGAAAAGCACAATGCAAAACAGCCTGCATTTACTCGACCGTCGGGGATTCCGTCCATGAGCGAGACTCAGTCGGAGCCGGATCTTCTGGAGGGACTGCGCGCCGGGGATCCCGAAGCTTTTCGCAAGGCCGTGAAGACCTACGCACCCAGGATGCGACGCACGGCTTCGGCCATTGCGGGAGAGGATGCGGCGGATGACATCGTTCAGGAATGCTGGATTTCAGTGGTCCGCAACATCAAGGGCTTCGAAGGGCGTTCCGCCCTCGGTACCTGGTTGATCTCCATTGTTGCCAACCGGGCTCGCAGCCATCTTCGCAAGACCAATCGACAGGACAAGCGACGGCGAGAGCCAATCAGGGAAGAGTCGCTTGATGATCTCTTTGATCAGCGGGGTTACTGGAAGACGCCGGTCTCCGACTGGGGCAGTGCAATGCCCGAGGGCCTGCTGGAATCCGAGGAACTGCGCAATTGCTTTCGGATTCACCTGGAGCGCTTGCCCGAACAGCAGCGAGAGGCCCTGGTGCTGCGTGAGATGAATGGTTTCAGCTACGACGATATCTGCGAGGCCCTGGACGTGAGCCCGGCCAATGCTCGCGTACTCTTGCATCGCGCCAGGACGGTGCTGTTTCGCATGGTGGATGGATTCCGGGAGACGGGCGAGTGTTGAATTGTCGTCAAGCCAGTGAGTTGTTGTCCCGCTCCCGGGATGAGGAGCTGCGCTGGACGACCCGTCTGCGTCTGCGGGCACATGTGGTCTTTTGTCGCTGCTGCAGTTCCCTGGAGCGCAATTTCGACACCCTCGGGGGGCTGATTCAGGACAAGAGCGCGGACGAAGCGGACGAACAATGGACCGAGGATCTGGCAGAGAAGATCTCCCGCCAGATTTCACAGCAGTCCTCTGAGAAGGATCAGTCTGATTCAGGCGATCAGGATGAGGCTGACAACAAGAAAGATCACTGAGACCGGGAGCAATCCCTAGCTATTGACGAATCGTTCCAGAATGTCAGAGCCGATGGATTTGATCGGCACCACGATTCCCACTTCCAGTGCATCACCGAAGTCCCTGTCCAGGGCGGTTTCACCAAAGTAGATACCCAGACCCAGGCCCATATAGGACTGCAGAATCGGCGGTATCTGCCCGTCGTGTTGGGACAGGAGCGCCCGGAGGGCCTTGATCCTTCCTCGTGGGTTGTCGGGTGGTTCGGATCGGCCGGCAGCCTCGGCATCCGGCCCCTGTGGCCGGTAGCGCAAGCCCGCCTTGGCGGTTAGCAGGGGAGCGGGGGCCGCGTAGCTTGATTCCAGGAAAGCCACGGTGGCCTGCTGGGCGGCCTCCGGCATGTTGCGATAGAGTGAGACGTTACCGAAGTAGTAGCGAATCTCCGGATGGCTCCTGAGCACGGCACCGAGGCCGCTCCAGAGTGCGAAAAAGCCTTGCCGGCGGCGCCGGGCGTCGGGATTGACCACGGAGCGGCCGAGTTCGATGCTCCAGGGCAGATAGTCCCGCCGAAAGGTCGGGGAGTAGTCGAACAGTCTCGATGTCCGTAGGAGTTGGTCACCGTGCGTCTGGCTGCGCGCAGCCAGTTGATAGCGATACATGGCGACCAGCTCAAGGTGCTCCGGGTCCCATACCAGGAGCTGGCGATAGGCCAGTGGGCCGCGGTCCAGTTCGTCCAGGTCACAGTCGACACCGCGCCCGGCACCGACCTCCCGGAACACGCTTTCCCGGATGCGGCCAATCTCCATCAGAGTGGCCGGAAAGGCATCGCCGTCAATGATGTGGATCTCGAGATTGCCCACGCGGCCGATGGGCTCGAGGCCGTCAAGCTCGCGCTGTAATTCGCTGGGCGTGATCGGGGCTAGGAGTTCACTCATAAGGCACCGCCCATGTCCGAAGCCATCTGATAGCAGAGGGTTCTCAATGCCGCCGCCCGAGCCCGGTCGTCGTCGCCGAGGGTGGTCAGCCGGTCCGCTTGCAGCGGCGCACCGACAAAGAAGTCGTTGTTCCGGGGTGCTCGATACAGCATCTCCCTGGGGAGCAGCAGCATTTCCAGGTTCATACCCAGCCCCAGGCCTCGACGCAGGGCCGAAACCGCATTGAAACGCCTGGAATTCCGAGTGCCCAGGAATACCGGCACGATGGAGCGACCGTGCTGCCGGGCCATGCGCACCACCATCTTGCCCCACGGCCCGTCGCGGAGCTGGCCACCCTGTTTTCTGGATGTACGGCCGGCCGGGAAGACGAGCATCGCCGCATCGTCGGCGAAACTTTCATGCAGGACGCGGGACATATCACGCTCCGAGGCGTAACGATTCAGTGGTGCCAGAAAGGGTTGCAGGTGGCGAAAGCCCATCAGGACATTGTTGACCGGCACCTTCACATGCGGATACCAGCGCAGCAACCAGGCCAGCATGATCAGGCCGTCCAACCCGCCCTGGGGGTGGTTGCAGACGAAAATCGGCCGGGTCTCGGCGGCAGGCAAGGGGTGAACCGGCAGCCGGGCGCTGACGCCGAGCCGAGTCAGCACCGTCTCGGGAAAATGTCGGCAGGGCAGTGCCGCCAGTTCGCTCAGCCCCTCGTTGATGGTGCTCTGGCACAGCAGTCTTGCCAGCAGGGGCCAGAGCAGTCGGGGCAATTTGCCGTGCAGCGCCGGGGCCTTGTCACGGAACAGGGCCTCCACGTCAAAGCATTTTTCGGGGATGTCGCCGGGGGGCGCCGCGCCCTGGCCAGGAGCAGGCACCGGCGTCCAGGTCGTGCTCAGGGCCATCCCGTGGGCCGGCGCGGGTGATTCCTGCTGCCCAAGTTGCTCCCACAGCCATTCACCGTCCCAGTGCCAGCGAAAGGGCAGTATGCCTTCCTGTGTCGCGGTTAACAGAAAGGGCGGCAGGCCGAGGGCAAGCTGTTTTCCCAGGGTATTTCGAAGGGAGTGGGACGTGTGGCAGTGTCTGAGCCGATCCATGAGGGTGGTCAGCGCGGTCGCCGACTGCTCCGGGCCGTTGGACGGCCGTTCAGGCCGGAGCGGAAACAGCGTGAGTCGGTTTTCGCGGTTATTCATGGTCTTAGGCCGGGGTAGCTTGCTTCCGCGCTTCGTCGTCTGTCTGGGCTGCCCAGTAACGGCGGGTGGAGGTTGCCAGGCCGAATTCCGGAGGCAATTCCAGGCCGCGCTGACGCACGATCATGGCAATCACCGCCATGTGGTGAACCGCATGACTGGACAGGAACAAGACTTCCCGAATCAGACTGGAACGGGCCGTGATGACTTCTCCGCTCGTGTCCTGCCACTGGACACTGACCGTCTCGCCGCCTGAACGGTCTGCCACCCAGGCGTCGAAGCCTTCCCGCAGGGCGGCCAGGCTCTCCAGCGCCGCATGGGGAGAGGATTCAACCAGGGAATTGCGATCACGCTGCTCATAGTCGATTCGGCTGCCGCTGGCGTGAAGCACTGCCCAGCAGTGGTCGAGAATGTGGCGCAGATGCTTGCCGATGCAATAGCGACCATGGGGGCCGTCCACGAGCCGATAGGCTTCCGGGTCGAGCTCTCTGACCAGAAAACTCAACTGATCCAGGTAATCCCGGTGCTCCTCGATGGCTGCCGTTAGGGCCTCATCCCGCATGCTCTTTTCCTCCCGTCAGGTTGCTGATGGTTCTGCCTTGACCACCCAGGAGACGCCCCATTAGCTGCCTTGTTACTCGATTCTGCGGAACGCACGGGAGTTGTAACAAGAGCGAAGCTCTGCTCGTCACTCCGACGGTCCAAATTGAGGTAAATTCCACAGGAGCAAAGCATGACGAGACAAGTAAGGGGCAGTTTTCTGGGTGTGGGGGTGCTGTTGGCGTCATTGAGCCACTCAATGGTGTTCGCCGAGGCAGGTGGGGAGGGCGATCAGCCTCTGAAGCTCGATGATGTGGTGACACTGGGTGAGCGGGCAGGCCTTCGTTCACCGATGGAATCGTCGGTGCCGGTGGATATCTATGGCGGCGAAGAGCTTCGGCGTTACTCTTCCCTTGGCAATGAACTGGGCGAGGCCCTGGCCAATCTGAATTCGTCCTTCCTGTTCCCGCGCCAGTCCAATTCGGTGACCTCAGATCACATCCGGTCCGCCAGTCTGCGGGGGCTGAGCCCTGATCAGGCCCTGGTTCTGGTCAACGGAAGACGCCGGCACCCTTCGGCCGTGGTCAATGACAACACCAAGATCGGTCGTGGCACCAATGCCTTTGATTTCAATTCCATCCCCCTGTCCGCGGTCAAGCGGATTGAGGTTCTGAGAGACGGGGCCAGCGCCCAGTACGGTTCCGATGCCATCGGCGGCGTGATCAACATTGTTCTGGATGACAGCCATGAAGGCGGTGAGGTCGGCGTCAGCTATGGTGTTCACGATACCCGTGTCTCGCCGGCCAGCACACGGGAGCGGGATGGCGAGACCATCAGTGCCCATGTGAATCTCGGTCATGCCTTGGGAGAGACGGGCTTTCTTCGCTATGGCCTGGAAGTGCGAAGCCGCGACGCCACCAATCGGGCGGGGTTGGATCAGATTTCCCCTTTCCTGCCCCAGACCGACGATAATCTGGCCTTTCAGGGAACCCAGACCCATCGTGTCGGGGACCCCGAAAGCGATGAGGTGAAGCTGTGGGTCAATACCGGTGTCGATACCGCGGTGGGAGAGTACCATGCCTCGGCAACCTTCGCGGATATCGAGACGGAAGGGGCTGCTGTCTTTCGGCATCCTGACTCCAACCAGAATGTGCGCGAGATATTTCCCGACGGTTTCCTGCCGGTCACCCTTGGGAAAAATCGGGATTTCGGGCTGAGCACGGGTATTCGGGGCGTTGCCGGTGCATGGGAGACCGACCTGGCCCTCAGTCTGGGCAGGAATGATTTCCAGTTCGGCGTCAAGAATTCCCTCAACCCTTCACTGGGCCCGGACAGCCCGACCCGCTTTGATTCGGGTCGATTCCGGCTGGATCAGAGGGAACTGGCCTTCGATGCCTCGCGGAATCTGCCCGTGTTTGCAATGCCATCTCGCCTGTCGGCCGGCGCCAGTTGGCGGCATGAGGCGTTCAAGAGCCGCGCGGGTGAGCCCGCCTCATGGCTGGCGGGTGACCACGAGTTTGAGTCTGAACTGGCCGATCAGGTGGGCTTTCCGGATATTGGTTCCCAGGGGGCCAAGGGCTTGACGCCCGAGGATGCCGCCGACGTCAGCCGGGACGTGGCCAGCGGCTACCTGGAACTGTCCACGGATTTCAGCGAGCGTTTGCGGACCACGGTCGCCGCTCGCTATGAGGATTACAGTGATTTCGGCGGCACATTCACCGGCAAGTTTGCCGCCGTCTACCGCCCCGGTCCCAATCTGTCCTTCCGTGGCTCCCTGTCCAACAGTTTCCGGGCACCGACGCTCAGCCAGAGTGCCTGGTCGCGCAGTGACAACACCTTTGGCCCCGAAGGTGAGCGGGTCGCTTCCCGCCTGGTGAGAAGCGACAGCGCTGTGGGCGAGGCCTTGGGTGTGAGTGAACTGGAGGAAGAAACCGCCCGCAATATCAGTCTGGGTTTCACCGCTCGTTTGAGCGAGAGCCTGGAATTGACTGCGGATCTTTTCCGGATCGATATCGATGACCGGATCACCCTCAGTGAAAGCCTGCAGGACAGCCCCGACGGGGATGTCACCCTGGAAGAGCGAATCGGTGATTTGCCCGGCGGCGAGGGTGTTCAGGCCGTGTCATTCTTTACCAATGCGGCGGATACAAAAACCCAGGGCCTTGAGTTGATGGCGGAATGGGAGCCGGAAGTGGGCCTGGGCAGCCTGTCCATGGATCTGGCCTTCAGTTATATCGAAAACCGCATTCGCCGAACCGGGGAAGCGGTCAGCGAGATGACCGAGATCAATCCCGATTTCGAACTGGTGGGCGTGGCGGAACGCAATACCCTGACCACGGCCACGCCGGAGCGGCGCCTGATCGCCGGCGGTCGCTGGCAACTCGGTGCCTGGGAATTCAGCGGGCGGGCCCGCTACAACAGCGCGGTGGAGCGGGTGTTCGCCTTTGCCAGTCAGCGTTTCAGCAGCGAGACCGTGTTTGATGCGTCGGTAGGCTATGCGCTCAGCGAGACGACCCGTTTCGATTTCGGTGCCGAGAATCTCTTCGACACCTATCCGGACGAGTCGGAGAATGCCAATAATTTCTTCGGCAATTTCGCCTTTGATCCGATCAATCCGGTCGGGCTGAACGGGCGTTTTGTCTATGCCCGCCTGGCGCATTCATTCTGAGAGAGACGGGGGAAATCCTTTTGACAGCCGGGCGAAAGCCTGTAAAATATCCCCCGCTTCCAACGCTAGTCGCGTAGCTCAGCTGGTTAGAGCACCACCTTGACATGGTGGGGGTCGGTGGTTCGAGTCCACTCGCGACTACCAGGTTTTCGGGAAAGCATCGTCGGCGCCCGCCACGATGCTTTTCTTTTTTCCAAGTGGCCCCTCGTAAAGGTCACCACTGAGAAAAGGATCGACAAGCATGCCAGTCATTACCCTTCCCGATGGTTCCCAGCGCGAATTCGATCAGCCCGTGTCCATCATGGACGTGGCCGCCGATATAGGCCCCGGCCTGGCCAAGGCCACTCTGGCCGGCAAGGTCGACGGCGAGCTGAAAGATGCCTGCGATCTCATCCACGACGATGCCAATCTTCAGATCATTACCCCGCGTGACGAGGAAGGCCTGGAGATCATTCGGCACTCCTGCGCCCACATGCTGGGGCAGGCGGTCAAGCAGCTGTACCCCGAGGCCCGGATGGCCATCGGCCCGGTGATCGAGGACGGCTTCTATTACGACATCCGCCACGATGCCGGCTTTACGCCGGAGGATCTGGAAAAGATCGAAGCCCGGATGAAGGAGCTGATCGCCCAGGAGTACGATGTCATCAAGAAGGTCACCCCCCGGGACGAGGTGCTGCGGATCTTCCGTGAGCGGGGTGAAGACTACAAGGTGACCCTGGTGGAGGACATGCCCGAGGTGAAGGAAATGGCCCTCTACTACCACCAGGAATACATCGACATGTGTCGCGGGCCCCATGTGCCCAATACCCGTTTCTGCAAGGCCTTCAAGCTGACCAAGCTGGCCGGGGCCTACTGGCGGGGTGATGCCGCCAATGAAATGCTGCAACGGGTCTATGGCACCGCCTGGGGTGACAAGAAGGGCCTGAAGCAGTACCTCAAGCGTCTCGAGGAAGCCAAGAAGCGCGATCACCGCCGCTTCGGCAAGCGCCTGGATCTCTTCCATACCCAGGAAGAGGCCCCGGGCATGGTGTTCTGGCACGACAATGGCTGGCGCATCTATACCGAGATTCAGGATTACATGCGCCGCAAGCTGCGCCGGGCCGGCTATTCCGAAGTTCACACCCCCGAGATCATCGACCGCAGCCTGTGGGAAAAGTCCGGGCACTGGGAGAAGTTCCGGGATGACATGTTCGTCACCGGCTCCGAGGACCGGGAATTCGCCATCAAGCCCATGAACTGCCCGGCCCATGTGCAGATCTACAACCACGGTCTGCGCAGTTACCGGGATCTGCCACTGCGGATGGCCGAATTCGGTTCCTGCCACCGCAACGAGCCCTCCGGGACGCTCCACGGTCTGATGCGTGTGCGCAATTTCGTCCAGGACGATGCTCACATCTTCTGTACCGAGGAGCAGATGCTGCCGGAGGTCTCGGACTTCATTGATCTGCTTTACGAGGTCTATCACGATTTCGGCTTCACCGATGTACTGGTGAAGCTGTCCACGCGGCCGGAAAAGCGGGTGGGCTCGGATGACGTCTGGGATCGCTCCGAGAAGGCGCTGGAAGACGCCCTCAACCAGAAGGGCCTGGACTGGGACCTGCAGCCGGGGGAGGGCGCCTTCTACGGGCCCAAGATCGAGTTCTCCCTGCGCGATTCCCTGGGCCGGGTCTGGCAGCTGGGCACCATGCAGCTGGATTTCTCCATGCCGGAGCGTCTCGGTGCGCAATATGTGGCGGAAGATGGCGAGAAAAAGACCCCGGTCATGCTCCACCGAGCCATTCTCGGCTCCATCGAGCGGTTCATCGGTATTCTGATCGAGGAAAACGCCGGAGACCTGCCCACCTGGCTGGCTCCCACCCAGGCGGTGGTGCTCAATATCACCGATCGGCAGGCCGATTATGCCCGTGAAGTGGCCGAAAGCCTGCAAAATCAGGGTTTTCGCGTCGAATCGGACTTGAGAAACGAGAAGATCGGCTTTAAAATTCGCGAACACACCATCCAAAGAGTGCCCTGGCTGCTGGTAGTCGGGGATCGTGAGATGGAATCTGACCAAATAGCCGTGCGCACCCGCAGCGGCGAAGATCTCGGCAGCATGAGCCGGGCAGACTTCGCCGAGAAGCTGGCGGGGGATGTCGCACGGCTCGGTCGTCGTTTGGAGGATTGAAATATCGCTGCCAAGAACAAGGTCCGCCGCAACAAAGACATTCGGGCCCCGAAAATCCGGCTGATTGATCAGGAAGGGGAGCAGTTGGGCATTGTCCCTGTCGAGCAGGGTCTGGAAGCGGCCGTAGAGGCCGGCATGGACCTGGTCGAAGTCTCGCCCAACGCCGAGCCTCCGGTTTGCCGGATCATGGACTACGGCAAGTTTGTCTTCGAACAGAAGAAGAAGCAGGCCGGGCAGAAGAAGACCAAGCAGATGCAGGTCAAGGAAGTGAAGTTCCGGCCCAACACGGATAGCAATGACTATCAGATCAAGCTCCGGAATGCGACGCGCTTTCTTGAAGACGGCAACAAGGTGAAGGTGACCCTGCGCTTTCGCGGGCGCGAGATGCTCCATCAGGACATCGGTCGCGATCTGCTCAAGCGCGTTGAGGAAGACCTCAAGGAGCTGGCTTCAGTGGAGCAGTTCCCCAAGCTGGAAGGCCGTCAGATGATCATGGTGCTCGGGCCCAAAAAGAAATAAGGGCCCGTTCCGTGAAAGAACTCGCTCAGGGAAGGGCGGGATAAGCAAAAAGCGGGGAGTGGATGGTCCGCTCCTTCGTCCCTGGTGGCTAACGCCCGGCAGTCGGAAAGGCCGGGGGCCAGGAATAAACGCCAATGGAGAGCAACATGCCGAAGATGAAGACCCATCGCGGCGCGGCCAAGCGTTTCCGCAAGACCGGCAGTGGCCGGATCAAGCGGAACCAGTCCCACCGCCGCCACATCCTGACCAAGAAGAGCACCAAGCGGAAGCGTCAGCTGCGCAGCGCCTCGTATATCCATGCGAGCGATGTGAAGCTGATCGAGCGCATGCTGCCCGGCAAACTCTAAGGAGGCCTGACGATGCCACGAGTAAAACGCGGAGTGAACGCGCGCGCACGTCATAACAAGGTCCTCAAAGAGGCCAAGGGTTATTACGGCGCTCGCCGCAAGACT
>NZ_SLKM01000056.1:0-10851 GCF_007134575.1 Natronospira sp. | reverse complement strand
GGTCTGGGACGCCGCCGTGGAGAAGGCCTATGGCGGCAAGCGCAAGATCCACTGGGCCGAGCTCTACATGGGCGAGAAGGCTGCCGGCAAATATGACGGTGACTACTTCCCGGCCGAGACCCTGGAAGCCATCAAGGACCTGCGGGTGGCCATCAAGGGCCCGCTGACCACCCCGGTGGGTGAGGGCTTCCGTTCCCTGAACGTCTCCCTGCGCCAGCAGCTTGACCTGTTCGCCTGCGTGCGTCCGGTGAAGTACTACGAGGGCGTGCCCTCGCCGCTGAAGAAGCCCGAAGACATCGATGTAGTGATCTTCCGTGAGAACACCGAAGACGTTTATGCCGGCATCGAATACCAGTCCGGGTCCGATGAGAACAAGAAGCTGTCCACTTTCCTGCGTGATGAGATGGGCGCCAACTTCTTCGACGACGCTGGCCTGGGTGTGAAGCCCATCAGCCCCTTCGGCTCCAAGCGCCTGGTGCGCAAGGCCATTGAGTGGGCCATTGAGCAGGGTCGTGAGAGCGTGACCCTGGTCCACAAGGGCAACATCATGAAGTTCACCGAAGGCGCCTTCCGCAACTGGGGCTATGAAGTGGCCAAGGAAGAGTTCGGTGACAAGATCATCACCGAGGATGAGCTGTGGGACAAGTACGATGGCAAGCGGCCGGAAGGCAAGGTTGTCATCAAGGACCGCATCGCCGACATCATGTTCCAGCTGATGCTGCTGCGTCCGGAAGAGTTCGATGTGCTGGCCACCATGAACCTGAATGGTGACTACCTTTCCGACGCCTGTGCCGCGGAAGTGGGTGGCGTGGGCATTGCCCCCGGCGCCAACATCTCCGATGAAGTGGCTGTCTTCGAAGCCACCCATGGCACCGCACCCAAGCATGCCGGCAAGGACAAGGTGAACCCCGGCTCCCTGCTGTTCTCCGGCACCATGATGCTGGACTACATGGGCTGGACCGAGGCCAGCGAACTGGTACAGAAGGCCTACGAAAAGACCGTGGCCAGCAAGACGGTGACCTATGACTTTGCCCGTCAGATGGACGGTGCAAAGGAGGTCAAGACCAGCGAATTTGCTGAGGCCCTGATCGGCAACATGTAAGCATCTTTCGCTGATGCTGTTTGAAAAAAACCGCTCCCTCGGGAGCGGCTTTTTTCTTTCTGAGTATCAGTCAGTCTTTCTTCCCGGTTTTTCAAACGTTCCGAAAAGACGCTGTTGACCATCTCGCCAATGCCACTGACCCCGGGCCATCACGTCTCTCACTGCATAGTCCTCCTCGAGCACGACCAGATCTGCATCCATGCCTACATCCAGTCTCCCCTTGCGAGGCAGTTTCAACAGCTCGGCGGGATTGCAGGTGAAGGCCGGCAGTACGGTTTCTGCCGGCCTTCCACTGCGCAACAGTTTCTGGAGCGTTAATAGCAGGGAATCAGGTCGTCCCACATCCAGGCTGTGCAAATGCCCGTGGTCATCGAAATGAGGCAGGCAGCCGCCGCCGTCGGAACTCACGCTGATCCGCCCGCTGGGACCGTTGTCATCCAGATAACGGGCCAGAGCCTCGGCGGCCGGTACATCAGCATGGCTTGGATCTTCTGGAAAGGCTGTGATGTCAACGTGACAGCCTCGTCTGGCAGCCTCCATTGCCTCATCCATCAAGGCAGGCTGGCGATTGATATGGGTGGGCTGCAGGACTCGGGCGGGAATATCCGAATCGCGCAGAACCCGAAACAGGGGGTCCATGCCCTGTTTGCCGTCGCCGAGGTGCAGGTGCAGGACTCCGGCCTTGTTGGCCATCAGCCCGGCCACATGAGCTTCGCTGGCGATGCGGATCAGTTCCTGATCGGTGGGATGGCTGGAACGGTGGTCACTGACGGCGAGTTCGCCCACACCCACGACCCGATCGATATGAACAATATCGGCGCGGATGCTGCCGGTAAGAGTCACGGGCGGGACATGATAGCCGCCGGTGTAGCACCAGGCAGATAGGCCCTCTGCCATCAGAGCGCGGGCGCGGACCACCAACTCACCGGTGGTGCGTACCAGGTCATCAGTACCAAGCAGTCCCACCACGCTGGTGACGCCTGCAGCGGTGAATGCGCCCAGGTCGACTGAAGGCACCCGGCTTTCCGGACCATCCTCGCCACCACCGCCGGTGATGTGGGCATGGCAGTCCACCAGGCCGGGGATCACCATGCGACCCTCCATGTCCGCGCTCTCAATACCGCCAGAGCCCTCCAGTGCCAGGGCCTGTTCTCCGCGCAGGACGATTACCTCCCCGGCTACCAGCAGGTGATCCATGCCTTCATCCATCGGTGAATGCAGTCGGCAATTCTTGAGCAGTTTCATCATTTCCGGGCCTCCTTTCCACGTTTGCTGTCGGCGGCAGATTCAGGGCCAAGGGACAAGGATAGGCCGTACCAGCCGACGTGTTGGTTTCGATCCGCACTCAACCACTGCGTCTGCTCTGTTTCTTCAAGCTCGATTTGCCAGCGCTGCGGTGATGCATGGTGCTCTGCCGTCAGGCGAGCCTGCTTGCTGCAACGGAGTTTTCCGGCCATCTTCGCAACGCCCTGATCGCCCAGCAGATCCGCGTCAGATGGTGAGTCGCAGCTTGCCTGTTCTGTGCTGCTTTCCGGGGCAATGTGGAAACGCCCCTTTGCATCGATTGTCATCCCATTGCCCGATGTCAGGCGGTGGAGTAACACATTGCGGGCGGCCAGACCTGATTCGTTCAGGGATAGCGTAGACTCGCGAAAATCCATGATCATGGCAGCGGCGGCACCCAGAACATGAAAATGCCGGTCTCCGCCAGGACTTTGGCCCACAAGCAGGCCTGTGGTCTCATCGACTCCAAAGCTCAGGTCAGCGCCGGTGGCAGCTGCCAGGGCAATGGAGCGGACTGGACGGCCCCGTTCGCCATAATGGGTATCCAGCAATCCGAAGGAGAAAAGGCCCAGGCCCCCCGCTTGCTGCCAGGTCAGCGTATCCGGATCAGTGCCTTCCGGGCAGTCACCATGAAGGCCGCAATCCGGGGCGGGTGGGGGCGATGTCACCATGTTACCGCGCAATGCGGCCTCCGGAGTGCCACTGGCAATCATGGCCATGTCCTGCCCTGTTTGTACCGCCGTGCCGGCGCTGGTCCCGCCGACAACCAACGCCTCCGCCTGGAATCGCTCACGAAGTCGAGTCAGGGCAGCGCCGGCCGTGCGCTCATCCTTGAACAGCGTCGCCCGATGTCGAGACTGGTCGCCGCCATTGAAGAACACCCCGTCGGCCCAATCCATCAGAGAGGTCAGAGTGTCGGGGTTCAGGCAGGCCTCTGTCTGCTTTGCGGCCAGGTCAGGATAGATGTGGGCACGGTTCCAGGCGTTGCTGACTCCGGCACGCCATTGGTCCAGGTCGTCGCATTCTCCGGCCCGTGTAGCGGCATGGACCGCAGGGCCGGTTGGTGCCCAGCGTGCTTCGGCGCCACTTTGTTCGAAGGCGCCCAGGTAATAGTCCACCACGGACAGAGGGTCTCGGGCGGCTGAAGTGAAGACCAGTATCCTGGGTTGATCCCTGCCGGAAACCGCGGATGCCATTTCCACAAACTCCTGGTAAATGGCAGGCCGTTCGTGCTCGCGAGTGTTGGCGGCGCTGACCCATTCCCGGGCGCGTTCACCGTCCCGGGCCGGGTCTTCGCTGAATGCTTCCAGTAAATCGATGACCCGGTCCCGCTCTCGCGGGCTGAGCTCATCCGGAATGAGCTCTCTCAGCTCCTTGTGAGCAAAATCGCTGCTACCGCTCTTCAGACTGGCCTTCAGGCGTTGTTCCAGTTTTGCCCTCTGCGGCTCCCGCTTTTCCTGCCAATAGGCAGGATCCAGAATCCGCTTCAGGCGCTTGCGGTCCAGTCGATAAACCGTCGCGGTATGCGCACTGGTGGGCCAGTCTGCCTCGTCGCGGCGCTCATCGTCGCAAGCGCTGCGATAGCGGCTGGAGCACAGGCTGATGCTGCCGCCGGCAAGCAGCAGTGACCATTGAATGTCATTTTCCGGGTTGTCGTTTTCTTGCAACGGCTGCGGGCCGCAGGCCGTTAGCAACAGCGCTGCGAAGGCAATGAATGCAAGCCTTTGGCGGGTTTTCATGGTCTTCCCCATCCGTCCAATTGCAGTGAATCAGTGTCGCCTGGGCGACACAGTGACTTGACTTTGGCAAAAGGTCGTGGATAGTCTGAGGGGAAGGCTGGCAGGGGAGGCCAATCCAAGGCCAGCCTTCTTTGGAGAAGACCAAGTGGGTAGTATGACCCCGGGAGCGGTCTGAAACAATGGCCATCCAGACACTGACAGGCTTGGCTACCTTCCACGGCCGCTTTTGCAAGTCGCCGTATCGGTACAAGCCGCACTATCTCAGCGAGTGGTTCGACGAATAGATCGTCAGGTCACGCAGTGACCTGATGGTGCATTCCCGCCCGGTGCTCTCGGCACCAGTCGGACCCGCGCCATCCCCTAAACCGCCTACATCCCTCAGGATGCTGCTGCGTCTTCTGTCCGCAGTGGGCGTTCGGATGACAGCTGGAGAGCTGCCTCTGGCTGATGGTGGCCTTGAATCCCGATGAGATCAGGGGGATTTATGAGCAATCAAAACGCTTTTGATACAAAGTTGGCCGTAGCTGTGTTCGCCAGCCTTGCCTGGATGACGACAGCGAACGGCTTAGCCGTTGCAGAGACAGATGACACCGATGATGAAAGTCAGGCGGAGCTGGAGCGGGTCCAGGTGACCGGTTCCCGTATTCGCGGTGTTGACCTGGAGGGTGTGCAGCCTCTCCTCAGCTTTGACCGCGAAGATCTGGATGCCTCCGGGCAGGATTCGCTGATTGACTTTCTTCGTTTGCTACCTCAGATGGGGGGCGGTGAAGGGACTTTCACCACGGCCCAGAGCGGTACATTGACGGGCGATAGTCCTGCGGGGGCTGCCGGTGTTTCCCTGCGCAGTCTCGGTACCGCATCCACCTTGGTGTTGGTGAATGGACGCCGTACGACAGTGGCTTCCTTCGCCAATCAAAGCGAATCATTTGTTGATATCAACTCCATCCCCATGGCTGCCGTGGACCGGGTGGATGTATTGGCAACCGGCGCTTCAGCCATTTACGGCGCGGATGCCGTGGCCGGTGTGGTCAATGTGATTCTCCGCGATGACCTGGACGGCGGTGAGGTAAGGCTCGGCTATGGTGACTCGGCGGCGAGCAGCAATGACAGTCGGAGCAGTATCAATGTGGCATTCGGCCGGAACTTCGAAAACGGCAATGTGACAGGCTTCATCGACTATTATGACCGTTCCGCCCTCCGGGACCGTGACCGTTCCATTACGGCGGTAGAGCCGTTTCCCTCTCAGCAGGGCCGCTGGCCAAGCTTCAATGTGGACCCTGACTTGATCCAGGAAGACTTCATTGAGGAAAGCTGTCCTCCTGAGCTTCAGGACGTCGGACGTTTCGGGGAGTTCTGCTCCTTCAACCGCAATGCCTTCACTGACACTGTGCCACCGACCGAGCGGATTGGTGGGGGTGTGTTCGCTCATTTTGACATCACTGATCGCACCCGCTGGTATGCCGATTTCATCTACCAGCAGAACAGGAGTGAAGCGAATTCGGCACCGGCACCCTGGTCTGGTGAGATCATTTCCCTGGACCACCCGGATATCCCCACCGACGTTCAGGAAGAGATCGATGAGCGAGCCGATGAGCTGGACCAGTTCGGTATCGATCCGCTATTCCAGGGCTGGGGGCGTTTCAATGAAGCCCGCGCCATTGATTTGGAAAGCGATACCTGGCGTCTGGTCACCGGTTTGGACGGCATTACCGACGGCAACTGGGAATGGGATACCGCCCTGACCGTTGCCCGTAACCGTTCCGTGCAACGAGCCATCAGCGGGATCATGAATCGGGAAAAGTTCCGCGCCGGCCTCTTTGGTGAACTTTGCCCGGATGGCAGTGTGGGTTGTGACCCCGAGACGGACGGTCTTTGGTACAACCCTTTTGGTGGGCAGGATGCCAATAGCCCGGAAGTCCTGGACCTGGTCCGAGAGCGTGTACCCCGGCGCGGTGAGTCCGGCCTTTACGGCATTGACTTCAGTCTGGCCGGTGATCTGGCCAGCCTTCGTCATGGCGCCTTGTCGGCGGCCTTCGGTGCCGAGTTCCGGCATGAATATGCCGAAGACAATCCTTCGCCTCTGGCAACGGCCGATCCGGATGACAACTTCCAGGTGCCCGTGTTTGGATTCGGTTCCACGGATGTGGAGGCGGACAGGAATGTGGTCGCCGCTTATGCGGAGTTCAACGTGCCCCTGGCTGAAAATTTCGACATGCAGCTTGCGGGGCGATTCGACCATTACAGCGACTTCAGCGGTGCCTTCAGCCCGAAGGTGGGTTTCCGCTGGCAGCCCCATGAACGCTTCCTGATGCGGGGCTCCTGGGCCCAGGCATTCCGGGCACCCTCCCTGGCCCAGGTGGGTGCAGGTATCACCCTGTCGTCAGGGACGTTGCCCTGTTCCGAGGATTCGGAGTTTTTCGACAATTGGTGTGAGGGCGAGGCCGACGATCTCTCCTATCTGTCCCAGATCACCGGCAACCCGGATCTGGAAGCGGAGGACTCCGATTCCTGGAACTTCGGCATCGTGACAAGCCCCACGGATGATCTGACCATCAGTCTGGATTATTGGCGTTTCGAGCACACCAATCTGGTCGATATCGACGATGCCGTGGTGTTTCGTGATGCATTGAACGATCCGGATCTTATCGCTGAACCCGGTGGGATTGGCCCTGGAAACGTGGGTATCGAAACCATGAGCGGCGATCTGGAAAGCCGCTTGTGGGAGGTTTTTGTCCAGCTCATCAATGTGGGTGAGCAGAAAACCGATGGTGTGGACCTTTCCATTGAGCAGCGAATCGACCTGGGGCAGGCGGGTAATCTAAGGCTTTTCCTGGACGCGACCTGGATCAATTCCTTCAAGCGCCGTCTGTCCACCATCGAGCCGGAAGAGAGCCTTGCCGGTACCTGGCGTTATCCTGAAATGCTGGTCAATGCCGAGGCGAGATGGAACACCGGGCCATGGCAATTTGGCCTGCTTTTGCGCCATACCGGCTCCTACGAGGATGACATCGAACGGGCGGATATTGGGGATCTCGCTCGTGTCTCCTCCTGGAACCGCTGGGATGGCAGCGTGAGCCTTGATTTCGACAATGAATCCTGGCTCTCGCTACATGTGGACAACATCCTTGATGATGAGCCGCCCAGGGTGCTTGGTTCCTCGGCTAACGTGGACCTGGTAAATCACACCACCATGGGCCGGTTCTACTGGCTCCGGTATACCATGCCCTTTGGTCGTTAATCAGAGTGCAGCAACCCCCGGCCCCTGGGGTCGGGGGTTTGCCGGAGCCATGAAATGAGTCAGTCAGCCGCATCAGTCACACCGCAGGCCGGGGCCAGTCGCGTTCCCGATACCTTCGTGATCCTGTTCTTCATCGTCATTGCAGCGGCGATGCTGAGCTTTGTGGTTCCCAAGGGCGCTTTTGAAACCCGGGTGGTCAGCTATGAGCAGCAGGGTGTGGAGCGGTCTCGGGAAGTGGTCGTGCCCGGCAGCTTTCAATATCTTCAGGATGAGGAAGGCGAGCCGGTCCGGCGCGGTGTGCGCCTGTTCAGTGATGAGGAGGGCAGCCCTGGGCTGTTGAATTTTGCCTTCGAGGGGCTGGTTGCAGGTGACAGACACTCCGCGGCCGTGGGAGTGATTGCCTTCATCCTCCTGATCGGTGGCGCCTTCGGGATCATTCTGCGTACCGGCGCGATACAGACTGGTCTGATCAGCGTGGTCAAGGCCATGCGGGGTCGAGACATGGTCCTGTTGCCACTGATTACGGTCCTGTTCTCTCTGGGGGGTGCCATCTTCGGCATGGGGGCGGAAGCCATTGCCCTGGCCATGATCATCATTCCCTTGATCGTGGTGTTGGGCTATGACGTCCTGACCGCCATTTTGATCACCTATGTGGCGACCCAGGTGGGTTTCGGCAGTTCCTGGATGAACCCCTTTAGCGTGGGGGTTGCTCAGGGAATCGCCGAGGTGCCGGTGTTATCGGGTGCTGGATTCCGGGGCGTACTGTGGACAGTGTTCACGGCTACCCTGATCCTTTTTGCACTGTGGCATGCCCGTCGGGTCAAGACTGATCCAGGGCGATCGCCGGTGCCGGAGGCCAATGCCTGGTTTCGTGACCGCTTCGAAGAACAGGTATCGGATCGTTTCACCGTGGCCCATGGTCTGGTGATCCTGGTGCTCGTGGCGGGGATCGCCTGGATTGTCTGGGGCGTTACGGCTCGCGGCTATTACATCGCCGAGATTGCTACCCAGTTCTTCACCATGGGGCTGGCCGCCGGCGTGATAGCCACTGTCTCCCGACTTAACGGTATGGATACCAATGCCGTAGTGGTCTCCTTCAAGGAAGGGGCTGCCGCGCTTCTGCCTGCGGCACTGATTGTGGCCATGGCCCAGGGGGTCCTGGTGGTGCTCGGGGGCAATGATCCCACTTCGCCCTCGGTCCTCAACACCATCCTGCACGCCATGTCCCAGGCCATGGAGGGGCAGGGCCCCATAGCATCGGCCCTGTCCATGCTCGGCTTTCAGGCGGGCTTCAATTTCTTCGTGGCTTCAGGCTCGGGACAGGCTGCGCTGACCATGCCCATCATGGCGCCACTGGCAGACCTGGTGGGGGTGAGCCGTCAGGTGGCGGTTCTGGCTTTTCAGCTGGGTGACGGAGTGACCAACCTGATTATTCCCACTTCCGCGGTGCTCATGGGCGTTCTGGGTGTGGCCCGGGTTTCCTGGTGGACGTGGGTCAAGTTCATCGTTCCTTTTGTGCTGCTGCTATTGGGGCTTTCCATGGCCTTCATGGTGGGAGCCGTTTTGATTGGGTTCAGCTAGGTGTTACAGCCTTGGCTGAGCCGAGGAGGTCTTATGCCTTATCTTAAGTTTGCTGTCCTATCGCTATTTTTCGCGCTTTCTGCCGCCTGCTTTTCCGAAAGCGATGCCTCATCGGGCAATGGCGAGACGAGTAATGGCGGGGAAGCACTTCTGGTCCTTGCCGGCGGTGGCGCTGAAGGTGATGTAGGAGATACCAGTAGCTGGTCATACGGGCTGTATTCCCGGTTGCTTGATAACGGCGATATTCACGGCGACGGGGTGGTTCGTGTAGCCATCCTTGCGACCAGTTTCCCCAGTAACCCCAGTGATAGGGACTGGCTGGGTGAATACTTTGTCTGGATTGGCGACACCCTCGGGAAAGAAGTGAGTTTCGAGAATGTGGAAGTTGACAGTCGCAACCGGGCTGATGATCCCGCTGTGGTTGATGGTGTAGCCGATGCCGATGTGATCTTTATTCGCGGTGGTGACCAGTGGGAGTATGTGACCTGGTGGAAAGGCACGCTGTTGGAGTCCCATATTCGGGATGTGCATGCCGCCGGCGGTGCAATCGGTGGTACCAGCGCCGGGGCCATGAGTCTGTCCTCACTGAGCTATGCCTCGGGGCAGGACATGATCAGCACGGATGTTCTATACGACAGCCACAGTAGCTACCTGGATGACCGGGACGGTGGCAGCGGCATCCACGAAGATTTCCTGGCCTTCCTCGACAATGCCGTGGTCGATACGCATTACACCTGGCGGGGACGAATGGGTCGTCTTCTGGGTATTCATGCCAAGGCGATTGACGATGGCGCCTCGGACAGCCTGGTGGGTATTGGCATCGAGGAATACAGTGGCATTGTGGTTCAGGAGGGTGAAGCGGAAGTCATCGGTCACGGTGGGGTGAGCTTCTTTACCAGCCTGCAGGAGACCGAGATGGTCCGGGAGCCCGGTCGCCCATTGATCTATACCGATGTGCGTCTGGACCGGCTGTCAGATGGCTGGCGATGGAGCTTTGATGAAGCCGAGGCCATCCCGCCGATTGATGCCGAGTCCGTGGATACGGTTGGCGAGGGTCCTGCCAATGATGGTGCCCTTTTTGTGGATGGCGCCGTTGTGAACGATGCCGACTATTTCCAATGGCTCATTTTCGACAGCCCCTTTGAGCTTGAGGAAAGCACCCGGGGCACCGTGATTCTGGAAGCGGCCGGCCACACCCATGCTCTGGAAGATGGGGAGCGGGGGTATCGCCAGGAAACGGTTTTCTCCGCATTGGGGGATGGGCGGGTCCAGCTGGGCTTGTTGCTCTTTCATGATGACTACAATGGCGTCAGCGGTGCCGTTGAGCGATCTGCCGAGGTGCCGGATCAATTGCTGGCTGGGCCCGATCTGGCGAGCATCTTCATCAATGCCCGCTCGGCGGAGTTCCAGGCAGAGGCAGCCAACTTTGATTCCAAGAATGGCGTGGATGCCACCCTGGGCATGAGTGGGTTGCGGGTTCATGTCCTGGCGGATTCAGACAACCGCGACATGGCCCTGAATTCCCGAACCGGGCAGGTGGAGACCATTGCTTCCGGCGGGGAGCCCGGGAACGGGGATGATAATGGCAACGGTGATGATGATGGTAACGGGGGCGACGACGGCGATACAGACTCGGTGGAGCTAGAGCTTGACCCCTACAGGGTACGTGGCCGCCATCATGTGGATTTGTCCTGGACTGGCCTGGAGGACGAGACTGCGGTGGTCTTCCGGGATGGCGAAGAGGTGGCCGTGGTGGATGATTCCGACAGCTACACGGATGTCCCGGGCGGCCAGGGTGGCGGTAGTTATGTGTATCAGCTATGCGATGCCGAGGGCGCGCGCTGTTCTGACAGCGTGACCGCCGAATTCTGACCTTGTCCCCGGGCCCGGTGCCGGCCCAGGTGGCC
>NZ_SLKM01000218.1:0-10875 GCF_007134575.1 Natronospira sp. | reverse complement strand
TCGGGACGCCCACTATGCACTGCCATGAACTGGTTCCATCGCAGCACCTTGCGATCGCGGTCGACCAGAAGAATGCCCACATTGAGTTCCTGGAGAATGGTCTCCAGGACCTTGAGAAGTGCATTACCGGACAGATCGCTCACGCCATACCCTCCAGGAGATTCTCAAGGAATTTGCGAATCCCCAAAATGGATTCCTCCGGCATGAGGATGACCATGTGGCACTGAAAATCTCGCTGTTCCAGGCCGAAATGGACCTCCACCAACAAGGCATGATGCCACTCCATCCGATCACCATGAAGAAGCTTTTCCACCGGCATGGACCGAGCCATCATTGCCGGCGCGGACAGGTTGAAGGACTCCCCAATCTGCTCACCAAGCCCATTGATCACGGCCCCAACCAGCAGGTTGGCGACATCCAGAAGCAGTTCGCGCTCCGTGGCCCGCCCGATTTCCCCTTCATGCCCCAACAGGTCTGCCAGACTTCGACAGCCTTTCTGGTCATAGATGATGATGGCTTCCCCGCGGACCTGACTGTAAAAGGCCTGACGGACAGCCGCTACCGGTTCCTGGGGCTCGGCCAGCATGGCCTGGACAGCATCGGCAAGCTGCTGGGAGGAAACCACCCTTGTGGTCGGGGTGGAAAGATTCACGTAATGATCCAGCATTGCTGCCAGTGATGCACCAGCCTGACCCATGGCCACATTTGTCATCTCACGGAGCGCATCCTGCTGCTCCTCGGTAAAGCTGGCCGGATCTTTGCTTTGCTTTGACGACTTATTGCCCGTCCTGCTATCCCCTTGGGTCGAGTCGGATGATGGGCTCAGATCTCGATCATCAAATATGCCGTACTCTCGCAGGATGCGTGCGACTTCCCTGGGGTCCACCGGTTTCTTGATAAATGCCATGGCTCCCAGCTTCTTCGCCCGTTCCTGAGCCTGGGGCTGGACATCGGCCGAAATCACAATGACAAAGCAATCCAGACCCTCACGCTGCAAGGTAGCCAACACCTCAAAACCATCCATCTCCGGCATGGTCAGGTCAAGAAACATCAGCTCGGCCTTCCCGGCTCGGTAGGCCTCTAAGGCCTCTCGACCGTTTGCCGCCTCCGAAATGGAAACATCCCATTCCTGGGGCAGTGCACGTCGATTGATCTTCCTCGACATGGCCGAATCATCAACAATCAGGACTTTCAAGGACATGGTCCCTCCAAAGTTTCTTTCTCGCTGCCCTCATGCCCCTGCCGGCGAGGACACTCTGTTTGCGAGATCGTCCTGATCCCCCCGGTCAATCCATTATTCTCTCAGTCTAGCTCCTTTGCGCTGCCATCCAGAGCCCGGCGTGTGCAGCGGTTGAGATACTGTTCCACGGCTGTCATGCCCCGAGCAATCCTTGAAACCTGCTCATTTGCCGCCTTAATCTGCTTGCGGGCCACCTCGATCTTACCGGCATTGCATTGCCGAAGGGCATCTTCGGCGCAAGCCAGCAGAGAAAGGTAGGCGTTTTCCACGTCCTTGAAGCCAGGCTGCTCGCGGAACTGAAACTCATTGTCCTGCTCGTGAAAGAGCCACTGACCAAGATAGTTGCCGTCCCGTTCTATCTCCGGGGCCTCGAAGATCTCCGGAGCTTCAACCGCCAGGGCCAGACGCGCGTAGAAGTCACAGGCCCAGCTAATGACGCCGATGATATGCCCGGCAGCCATTGCGCTGTAGGCGGCCTTTTGCAGGTCTTTTGTCTGAGAAGCCGTCTGGCTGGACGACTCGGTCACCGAGGTTGAAAGCTGCTCAATACGCTCAATCTGGGAGCCTAGACCGTCGATGAAATCTCTGGTCTGCCGGGTATCCCCATCAATCTCCCCCAGTTGATTGGCGATGTCATCGGCAAATCGCCCGGCAGACTGTGAAAGATTCCCAATTTCATCCGCAACCACTGCAAAGCTTTTTCCCTGGCGCCCTACCCTGGCAGCTTCAATGGCAGCATTCAGGGAGAGCATGCGGGACTGAGAGGCGATTTTCTGGATATTCTCGACGAACTGCTGGATGGCACGGGTATGCTCCTCCAGCGCCCCCACCAGGGCTTGATTCTGTCGGATTGAGGCCGTGATCTGTGCCAGCAGGCTGTGCAGCTCCGCCAGCTCCGACTGGGTCCCGTCCATGAGGCCGCCAGCGTTGTAGGCGAATGACATGGGCTCGAACAATGCCCCGGTGATGGTCTCCGCGTTCTTCTCCACGTACCGCCAATGGGTCGGCACCGCAGAAAGCGTGGACAGAGAAGCCGTCTCACTGTCAGCCTCGTGCCGGGCCTCCTTTTCCGCCAAGGCCCGCTTCAGGGTTGCCAGCTCCTGTTCCAGCTCGGCCACACGCTGACTATTCTTGTTCTCTCTGAACATGGTGCCCCACGCGCCGAACGTTCGGATTCTTCGGGTATCCGGCCTGACGCTCAGACCGGATCACACTCAGACGCGTCCCTGCTGGACCTCCCATATAATGTTTATCGGCCATGGGCTTGCTTTCATTAGTCTCCGGGCGACATGGATGCCCATGTCGACACGCCCATCACAGCCGAGGCCGCCCAATCACCATCCACAAATCCGGCAACATCGTTTCCGCTGATTTATGGGCCGCCCTTACTTTCAGCATAGCTGGGGAGACCCAACTCGGCCAGCCAAATACCAGACCTGTCACCCAAACCGGCCCCGTGGTACACCAGAGCACTACAGAGAATTCGCTGCCTGACGCCTAGACCAGGCAATGAGAGATACCAGCAAAAGCAAGGGGATCAGCGGATCGGGGCGACCGGAGCCGAGGGTGCAGCCGCTGCTGCTGGAGCTGTCGCCACTGTCTGTCTGCCGATCCCGGTCGTCACTGTCCTCATCTTCGTCCTCGTCCGATCGATCCGCGACCGAAATCACCCGGCTAACTTCGTCATACAGGCCGGCTTCGGTCAACACCCCCAGACTCACCGTGTACTCTCCGGGTTGCTGGTAGGAGCGCGTCACCTCGGCACCGGACCAGAAGTCCCGGCGCCCGTCACCGAAATCCCACTCCCAGTCCTCGATCTCGTGCTCACCCCCCCGGCTCGCCCCTCCATCGAAGGCGCAACGCAGACCGTCACAGTCATACTCGAAAGCGGCCACGGGCATTTCAATCGCACCGATTCGGACTTCGGTGCTGCCCACCTCCCCGATTTCCGCCGCAAAGGGCGAAACCGGCGCCATCAGTTCCACCCGGAAACTCCGCGCTTCTTCGCCGAAACCGGCCGGATGCAGGGGTACCAGAAACTCTCGAGCATTGGTCTCGCCCGGTGCCCAGGAAAAGTAGATCATCCGGTCCAGATACTGCTCGGCCGGTTTAGCAGTGTCCGCCACCGTCCGCACGATCATATCCGCCGCCAGGTGGCCGGCATCTTCGCGCTCGACCGCCACCACGGCATAGACCGATTCCATATCGACCGTCACCTGCTCCTGCCCAAGACTGATGCGGGGGGTCTCGCAGGGTGGCAGATCCACCATTACCGACTCTGAAAGAGAAAAGTCTCTATTAAATCCGCTGGAGGCCACCAATTTCGCCGTTTCATTACAGGGCAGATCCTCCAGGCTCATCATGGCGGAGTCTGTCTGTTCAGAAAACTCATGCATACCCTGTGAGGACTCCACATGGACGGTCACCCAATCAGCGCCGGGAGCAGCTGCTTCCACTTCAATGGTACGCGGCGCCACCTCCAGCACCTCAAGGCTCACATCAAACTGATCATCATCCTGTCCGCAACTCCTTGTCCTAAAATCCCTTTCCCGAACGATGGATTCACCCCAATCCGTTTCGAACCGCCACTTGGTCGAGTAAGCGCTGCCGCATTCGAGTCCACCCACCGGCACGGCCACAACACCTACACTGCCCTCTCCCACGGGGCGAGATTCATGCAGAATGCGCGTCTCATCATCCGGACCCGTCAGGGAAACCTGGATGGTGAAAAAACCATCCAGAGGAATTGAACTCGCCGACAACCGTGCTGCTTCCTGCGAGCGGTGCGCCATCAGCCTAGGATTTCCAATCATCGGCGCTTCCACGTCGATCGCCACAGTCTCGAAAATATCGGCACTGTTCTCGATCACGACCTGCATGTCAGAACCCTGCATTCCAGGCGCAAGACTCCCCGGAATATCGAATAGATTATTCTGGGTAACCGGTGCACGCGGGTGATGGAAGATCACCTCGCCTTCCCGTTTCAGCCGGACATCCATCCAGCCCCCCGGTACGCCATCCACTTTTCTAATCTGCCACCTGTTCATGCGCTCACGGTAGCGGTTATCCACGTCCAGCAGAACCTCCCCCTCCACGTCTGCCCCGAATCCAGGCACCACTACATGTTCGGCTATCAGCCGAGTCTCCTGAAAAGCAGCAGCCACGTTTTCCACGTCGGAGCCACAAGGTTCACCGTCACAATCGGTATCCGGATTGGAGAACGTATCCTGGCGGGGCTTGTTGGCATAGGACATGATGGTCTTGAAATTCGAGCCGGAATAGCCGACTGCCGTTCCATTCCAGCTTCTTCCCCGGTCTTCATAATCATGGTGAGCGCCCAGGTTGTGGCCGATTTCATGGGCCAACACCTGGCCATTATTGGCGCAAACACCGCCAATCCAGTTGACCAAGGATGAAGGGCGGAACTGCCACTCCCGGGTATTCACATATCCACGACCACAGGCCCAGTCGCCCTCAATACCTTCGGTCACAAAGGTCACGAACATGGATTCGGTCTCGGCCCTGAGCGCATGGGCATCCTGAACACCGGACAGATAGGGGCGTTCAATAAGATCTTCAGTGGTAACACCCGAGGTTCCGAACAGCGAAAGCATGGTACGGTCACCGGACTGGTATAACTGGGCGGGAAAGCCGATCCAACGCCACCCCCGATTCTCCAGCACCAGATCAATCTCGGCATTCTGAAAGGCCAGGTTGGCGCGGGCTACCGTGTTCTCCAGCGTCGCGGTAATGGCCCCATGCCATCGGGTTGCCTTGCCATTGTCGATGGCGAAGACAATACCGGCCACGGTCGGCCCCTCATCAAGGGCCTTGTCGCGGATGGTATCGGAAACCGCAACGTCCGCCAGCTCCTCGGCAAGCTCCACCTCGCAGAAGCCGTCCTCAGGCTGCAGCAAGGTCACATCCACCAGCAGCGCTTCATGCTCACCCATGCGTCCGGAGGCCTGCAGCTCCCACATCTGCCCATTGGCATGTACATGACCAGCCAACTGCCCTTCCGGGCCGATAGTAATCAAGGTTGACGGTGCCTTTTGATCCACCGGCTCAGCAATCCAGGTCCGGTAGCCGTTGCCATGATCCCGAAACTCCCGAAAAGACAGGGCCAGGGCAGGACCGGCCGGCAGCCCCAGCTCGAACCGCTGGCCTGGCCTGGCTGCCAGGATTTCCTTGTTCAAACGCACCGGCTGCGCGGCCGTGGCGGCAAGGTCCTGACGCTCGGCGGTGTCGGCCGCCAGTTCCTGATACTGCCCGCTGGCACCCAGGTCCTCGAAGACCGGCGCGGCAATACCGGTGGAAACGGCGAACACAGCAAACATGGCGACGACAAAACGAACAAAAAACATCACAATCCCCTTTTGAATTGATTGCTTATGGAACCTCTGATCAATACGGCAAGGTGGCATGAAAACATGAACCGGCCTGCCCCACAGGCCATGCAAGCTTGCAGCCCTGCCCCTCATTGCGATTCATACCAGCTTTGCCAGTGGTCGATACGACCGGCAATCCGGCGCACATATTGCCGGGTTTCAGCCGGCGCACGCCGGTCAAGGCGCTCGGCAAAGGTGGCAAGGTCCTGGGGCGGGTAGTCGGTCAACAGCAACCGATCCACCCTTCCGGGCCCCCAGTTGTAGGCGGCCAGGGCAAGCCCGTAGGCGACCTCGGAGGGCACCCGGTCCCGATAACGCTCAAGCAGGCTGCTGAGATACCAGCTGCCGATCAGCATATTGATGGCAGGGTCAAAAAGATCATCCCGGGCATCGAGTCTGAGTTGCTCACGGGCATCGGCTTCGGCCCCCTCAGGGAGAATCTGCATCAGACCCCGGGCACCGGCATGACTGACGGCGTGGGGATCGAAGGCGCTCTCGGTTTCCATCACTGCCAGCAACAGGCCCGGGTCCAGTTCAAAGCGATCGGCCATGGCATCCACCATCCCGAGCCAATCCTCGGCGCTGCCGGGATTGAGCCGGGGCAACGGGCGGGCCTGGGCGTCAGCAGAGACAATCCGACGCAACCCTTCACCCGCCTCCCGGCCCATACGCAGACCCTGGCGGGATAGCGATTCCGTTCGCGCATGAATATGCGGCGCCAGTTCAATCCAGGCATCAACGACGGCATCACCGCAGGCCGAAAAATCCGGCAGGTGGTACTGCTCGCCGGCAATCCGGCCAAGGCAGCTGCCACGATCCTGCCTGTCCAACGGCATCAGAACGGCCGCCAGGACAAGCCCCAGGGCAAGCCAGGACCAGGCGCGGGGACTGCGGCGAACCCGACGTACGGACCCCGCATCCGGGCAGGCACCCGCATCACTCCCTTCACGCCGCGCACGGGCACTGCTTTCCCAATGGGGCGCGTCGACATCATCCCGCCCGGGAACGCCGGTGGCTTCAGCCTGCGGCTGTGCCTTGTGGTCGTACCAGAAGCTGCGGACACTGCTCATATCGACTTCCCCCTTGCTGTTCTTCTCTGCCTGCCTGCCATTCAAACAGCCGCCAAGCAGGATTTCTCAGCATGCAAGCTTGCGCATCACCAGTTCCGGGCAAAGCGGAGCGATGATGTGCCCACGTTCATTGAACGGGCACAAAACGACATAGCTTGTCGCCCGGGAATGAAAGACTAGTTGGCAGCTATCCGGTCGGGGCCATTTGCAAGCTTGCAAGCCGCAGCCTTCGACTGGATCTCTGCCAAAGTAGGCACCATCGAGGCCGGCCAGCGGCCTGAGTCATTCCAAGCAAAGAGGAAAAGCCATGAATCGTTCAATCCAGATCGTCGCCCTTTTCATCACCACCCTGCTGTTCGCCGCTTGTGGCACTGCCCCGGAGAAAAAGCCCGGCTTTGATGCCGATGACCATCGGGCGGAGGCACCAGACTGGTATCTGGAGCACGAAGCCGAAACCCGGCCAGGGGTGATCTATGGCTACGGGATCTCGCCAGCCAACCCGGATCATCCCGATGCCATGCGCCGCACTGCGCGCAACCGGGCCCTCAATGATGTAGCGGTAGCACTGCAGAACCACCAGCGCGGGCTGATGGATGAATATGTCGAGCAGTTCGGCGGGGAAGTCAGCGAACAGCTGGCCCAGACGCTGGAAACCTTCGTCGATGTGGAGCTGACCGGTGCCGAGATTGATCGCGCCCACTGGGATTCACAGGGCCGCTGGTTCGTGCGCGTCGCCCTGGACCTGGATCAGGATTTCGAACCGCTCTACGAGGTCCTCGAGGCGGGTTCGGACTCGGAACGGGAGGCCGTGCGCCGTCGTTCTGAAGCCCATCTGGAGCGGCTCAACGAACGCCGGGCGGAACAACGTGCCAGTGGCCTGTCCACCTTCAGCCGTGTCATGGGCGACTGATCAAACATTACAAGGGGAGAATCATGTCCAAGCCGTCCACCATCCATCTGTTCTGTGCCATCGTGCTGTTTGCCGTGCTGGCTGCAGGCTGCAGCAGCCTGCCAAGTGTCCAGGACAGAATGGCCATGACCACCCATGCCGATGACAGCCGTCATGCCTGGGGACGTGGAACGGGCGGCTCCGAGGCGGAGGCCCGGCAGAGGGCGCTCAATGACCTGGCCTCCCAGGTCAGTCTCTGGGTGCAGGAACAGCACGGTGAACGCTTCGAGATGGACAGCCGCAATGGTTCGGTCAATACCGAAAGCCTGATGGAAAGTCTGACGCGCACCATGATCAATGTCAGGCTGGACGGTGCCGAACTCGTTACCCTGGAATCCCTGCGCGATGGCTGGTACGCGGAAGTCCGGCTGCCTCGGGACCGGCTGGACACCCTGCGCCGGGAGATGCGGATTGAAGCCCCTTTGCAGGCAAGGGTCCATCGTCTGGAGAGTCTTTCCAGCTCGCAACCGGGCAAGCGTGCCATGGCGGCCCTGAGCGGCCTGGACCACGCCCGCCGCCTGGAACTGGCGGACCGGGAAATGCTCAACCCCGACGGGGAACTGCTCACCTACGGCAGCTATTTCGAAGTAGCCCTGCGCGGTGCCCTCTCCCGCCTGGATGTACTGCCCACCCGGAAGGATGACGGGCAGCCAAACCTGACCGTCATCGACCGTGAAAGCTTCCGCCCCCAGGGCCGGCTGCATTTGAGCGTCAATGGCGAATCCTTTCATACGGCGCGTGACGGGCGGCTGCCGCCCCTGCCCGGGTCAGCCAACAAGCAGGCGGTGACCGTATCCCTGCAAAGCCCGGAACGGGAAGTGCTGACCGTACCCGAGCGCCAGCGCCGCCTGGCCGTCTTGTCCGCCGCTGACTGGAAGTCTGACGGCGCAACCCGGCTCTTTGTCCATGTCGAGCCCGCCGGTACCGTTGTAGCGGTCAACGGGGATGGCATCGTCGCCCCCCAGACACTGCGGGTGCCGGCTGGACGTGAAACGCATATCCGGATCATGGGCCGGGGTGAGCTTGCCGGCCTCGATGAGCATATTCATATCCCGGAAAATGCGCCCATCCATGTCTTCTCGGCCGTTCTGCAGGAGAACCGGACCGCGACCCTGCACCTCCAGACACCGCGCGGTGCCACCGCCCGGGTATCCGGCCCCAACGGTTTTCGACACAGCATCAATGGACGCACGCAGCCGATGGAGGTCCCGGCCGGCCGCTACCGCATCGAGCTGGAAGGTGAAGACGATGCACAGACCATCCGCGAAAGCCTGGTCCTGCATGAGGGAGAGGCGCTGCATCGCCAGTATCGCCCCCTGCCCGACCGCCGCTTCTGGTCCCGGGGCCGCCTGGCCACCTTTGGCATGGGCGTGACCGGGTTGCCGGGTGACGCCCACCCGCTCCCGGATGACACCGCCGTGGCCGACATCGACACGTGGTTCGCACAACGCACCGGGCGGGAACTGGACGAGGCCCGCTTCGACACCGCCCTGAGTGTGGGCGTTCGCATCGGCCATCTGGCCGCATCCGGCTTCATGGCCGACATCGGCCTGGACTTCATCGGCCAGGCAATCGAGTTCACCGATGCCGAGGGCAACCGGGACGAGGCGGAACTGAGTATCTTTGAAGTCTCGCCCAGCATTGGCTGGTGGACGGGCATGCGGCGCAGCAATGCCGGCTTCAGCATGAGCCTGGGCACTGCCCTTGGCATGGTGGAGTGGAATGACGACAGCAATCGCCTGTTCGGCGCTTCCCTGGAAAGCGGCAGCAGCACCTATGCCTACCCCTTCCTGGATCTGGCCCTGTCCTGGGGACAGGAAAGCCGCTTTGCCCTGCGCAGCCGCATCAGCACGGACGAGTACCGGCCGTTCACCCTGTTTCTGAGCATTGGCGGGCACCGGATCACCGAAAGCGGATATGATCTGCCCGCATCCACCCAGGCCCGTGCCGGCGAACATTACTGAGGAACCCGTCATGGAGAACAAGAACAAGCGTATCTTTCTGGTCAGCCGTCACCCCGGGGCCATCCGTTGGCTGCAGCGCCAGGGACACGGCCCGGTGATTCACAGAGCACACCTGGATCTCAACGAGATTCGCCCCGGTGACCGTGTCATCGGCACCCTGCCCGTGCACATGGCCGCCCAAGTCTGCAAAATAGGTGCCGAATACCACCATCTGGCCGTGGACATTCCCCCGGAACTGCGGGGGGTGGAACTGGATGAACAGACCATGGCCGCCTGCGATGCCAGACTGGTGCCCTGCCGGGTGGAAATGGATGAACAAACAGGAGACCACCCTTGAAGACAGCCACAGCTCTGAAAAGAATGGCGTCCGAGTTCATGCCCGGTCCGAAGCTGTTTTTCATCCTGCTGAGCGTTGCGGGCAGCTTCATGCTGTATGGCTCGGATGTACTGTTCGGCCTCGCCCTGCTGGGTGGGGCAATGGCCATGTCCATGGTGGAGAGGGCCCTGCAGGACAAAGGCCTGTCCTGGCTGTTGGGAGATCTTGGCGTGATCATTCTGCTAACCGGCGTCATCGGCCTGATGTTTCGCGACGTTTCACCCCTGTTCCTGTCAATCGGCCTGATCATCACGGGTGTACTCATCATACTGGCTGCGTCTCTGAAACCGGCGTCATCCAAAAAAACCGCATAAGCAGGGCCAGAAGGCGCCCCGCCGCAAGCTTGCAGCGGCTGAACCCCTTGTCATCCGGTGGCATACTGCACTCAGGGGATCAAGACGGGGGTGCGCCAAATGGCCAATTTTCTCACCAGCATCAACCAGAAGCGCGGCACGATGACGCGGGGCGAACGCCGCCTGGCGGATCGCATGGCAGCACTCCTGGAAGATGATTACCTGATCTGGCACGAAGCCCCCATCGGGCCCCGCCGGCAGCAGCCGGACTTTGTTATCCTGCATCCGCGCCGCGGCGTCCTGGCACTGGAGGTCAAGGACTGGAAGCTCGAGAGTCTGCACGAAGCCAATCGGCAATCGATCACGCTCTCTACCCAGCGGGGCCTGGTGCGAGAAAGCAATCCCCTGGACCAGGCCAGGCTGTATGCCATCCGCATCAGCCGGGAACTGGAACAGGAAGCCAGTCTGCTTCATCCCCCCGGCCATCCCCGCGCCGGCAAGCTCATGGTGCCGTGGGGGTTCGGCGTGGTACTGAGCAACATCACCCGCCAGCAGCTTGAACGCAGCGGCCTGGACCAAATGCTGGCCCCGGACC